>JABMPP010000014.1 GCA_013202955.1 Candidatus Woesearchaeota archaeon
ACACAATTCAAAACAAATGCAATAGAATTATTGACAAAATACAATATCAAATATATTTATTTATCTGATAAAATAAGAGAGGATTTTGCTGTTGGAGAGCTGAGATATTATGATGACATGTGCTTTGAAAAAGTGTATAACAAAGGAGTTGTTATCTATAAATCACTCTGCAGGTTAGAATAATGAAAAAAGAATTCACAAAATCACAAATAGCAGTTTTTATATTTTTAGCATCTTTTTTAATACTTATTCTTCCACAAATAATAAGGTATTTTTTCCTTGATAATGTGCTCATAGGGGAAGAATCATATTATAATGCAAGAATAGCATCAAATATAAACAGAGAAGGTGTCCAAACACATGATGAGTTAAGTTATGGTGGTGTTGACTATGTGTTTAATCCATATCATCCATTTCTAGCATTCTTCTCATCATTCCTTGGAGTAGGTTTTGCATCAAAAATAGTGCCCTTAGTGTTAGGGATAATTTCACTGTTCCTCTTCTATTATATACTTAGAGAGTTAAAATTTAATTTTGAGAGAAGATTCTTCTCAACAATGATTCTATTGCTTTCACCATCCTTTATATTCACTTTTGTTGCCTCAACCAGTTATTCATTAATTGTGTTCCTGTTCTTTCTTTGCTTTAGTCTTTTTATTACTAAAAACAAATATCTTTTCCTTTTGTATCTCCTCCTCCTCTTTATAATCCCATTATTTGGTTTTTTCCATGCTCTTGTGTTTGCTGTTCTTATTTTTTCTTATGTTTTTTACAGAAAAAAAGCAATGAAAAAGTTTTTTATCTCATTGATACCGTTGTTGTTCTCTTCATTGTATTATTTTGGGGCAACATACAGCAAAATATTCTCTTTTGAGAATTTCTTATCAAGAAACATATTTAGAGATACAATATCTGGTCTTGGTTCATATAATGGGCTTTCAATATTTGCAGTACTTCTTGCATTGGTTGGTGTTGTTGTTCTATGGAAACATAAAAAAGAATTTTATCCAATATATATGAACTCAATTGTTCTTATACTACTTTTATTATATAAAGGAAGCGAGGCAAACATCTATCTTGCTGTTCTTTTTTCAATATTTGGTGGATTGGGATTTTACAAGCTAATGAAAAGAAGATGGGAAGCAAAGACAATAAAAAATCTCACATTGCTTCTGCTCATTACTGGTCTGATACTTACTTCTGCATCTTATATTCCAAGAATTATAAACTTTGAACCAGACAAAGAAGTGATTGAAAGCCTTGAATGGTTGCAATCCCAACCAAAAGGGATTGTGCTTTCACATCACTCAAATGGATTTTGGATTGAGCACAGTGCAGAGATGGTTGTTTTTATGGATTCAAATTTTCAACATAGTCCAGACACAAATAAAAGACATAATATCTCAGAAACAATTTTTTATTCAAGAGATCTTAGAAATACAAGATCTTTGTTAAAAGAAAATAATATAGGATATATTTGGATAGATGATGAGATGAAGAATGGTGAAGTGTGGAAAGCCGACGAGGAAGGTATGCTTTTCCTTCTTCAAAACAACGAAACATTTAAAAGTATTTATAATAAAAACAACATAGAAATTTGGAAGGTACTGGATGAGTTAAAATGAATGTTTTTGCCTCAATAATATTATGGACGTCTTACATAATTTCTCTATATTTTACAATATTTTGGCTTATTGTTTTTTTAGATGCTAAACCAAGATTTTTAAAGGAAGAGAAAGAAAAAAGATTATTAAATAAATTTCCAAATGTTTCTGTTTTAATTCCTGGATATAATGAGGAAAAAACCATCTCAAAAACAATCCATTCTGTTCTTAATTTAGACTATCCAAAGAATAAACTTCAAATCATTGTGATAAATGATGGAATTAAGGATAAAACTAAAGAGGTTGTTGAAGAAATAATAAGAAAAAATAAAGAAAGAGACATTATACTTATAAACCAAAAAAACAAAGGTAAAGCAGCAGCTCTTAATAACGCACTTAAAATAACAAAAGGGGAATTTTTTTCTTGTCTTGATGCAGATTCAACAGTAGATAAAAAAACATTGAAAAAGATGATTTATTTATATCAAAAAGAGGATGATAAAGATCTTGTTATAGTCACACCAGCAATGAAAGTAAATAAACCAAAAACCCTTATACAAAAACTTCAATGGTTAGAGTATCTGGTTGCCATGTTTGTTGCAAGATTGATGAGTCAGCTAGACTGTATTTATGTTGCACCAGGTCCATTTTCTCTTTATAGAGCAAAAACAATAAAAAAGCTTGGTGGATTTAGTGAAGACAACCTAACAGAAGATATGGAGATTGCCTATCGAGTACAAACCCATGATTACAAAATAAGACAATGCTTTGACGCATATGTTCATACAGTGGCACCTCAGACTTTTCATCAACTCTACAAACAACGAAACAGGTGGTTTAAGGGAGGTATTTTGAATGTGTTTCTTTACAGAAACATGTTTATGAATAAAAAATTTGGTGATTTCGGATTAGTGCAAATGTCTATAAATATGTTTAATTTCTTTTTGGCTATTTCAGCTATATCTTTTTTCTTTTATTATGCTATTTTACCAATTCTAAATAACATACATGAAATGTGGTTGGTTAAATTTGATTTTTTACCATATCTAAAAACATTTTTCTTGAATCTAAACTTTAATATTCTTAGTATAGATCTTACAAAGACATTTATACTTATATTATTGTTCTCTGTATTTCTTGTTATGTTTATTTTATCCCACAAGAACGCAAATGAAAGAGTTAAAAAACATGGATTTTTATATATGTTGCCATACTTCCTTTTTTATTATGTGGGATTAAGCTTTATTGCTGTAATCGTAATAGGAGAATTAATAATCGGTAAAAAACAAAAATGGTAGTGAATAGAAGAATAAGCAGGGAAAAATATATTTTGGCTGCAATCTTTACAGTTTTGATTTTTAGTTTGGGTTTAGCTATGGGGATTATTCTAGACTATGAAAGACTGAGATGGATTGAACAGATTACAAAAACATATGATGTTGATTTTCGTGGTTTGCAATTCCAAGTACTCTATCTAAATAGCTTGGAGAAGGACAATGCAAGTTGTGATGTGTTGTATGCAACATTAGAGAGCGCAATTGCTGATTTAGGGGATTCTTTAGAAACCATTCAGGAATATGAAAAGCAGAGCAAGGGAAAACAGAATGATTTTGATATTATAACAAGGCGATATTTATTGGATAACCTAAGATATTGGCTTCTTGTAAGAGAAACCAAAGATCTTTGTGGTTTTGATGCTGTAGAGATATTATATTTTCACTCTTTAGATGATTGTGATACCTGTCCAAACCAAGGTGTTGTGCTTAGCTATTTCAAAAAGAAACTTGGTGATAAACTTCTGGTTTTTCCTGTTAATGTTGACATTGGGGAGGATGAACCTTCTATAGGAATGATAAAGAGAAAATATGATGTAAAAAAATTGCCTACATTGATAATAGAAGATAAAAAGTATGAAGGAGTAATTGAAAGAAACGAGCTTAATAAGGTAATTTGTCAAGGCTTTAAAACAAAGCCAGAAGTGTGTGCATAAAAAACCCAATTCCATAACATTTTTATTGACAAGAACTTTTTATATTGACTAATGAAACTAATGAGCTTTTTTAAAAAAAACAAACCACTTTTTTTCATAATTTTAATATTAATTCTTTTAAATATCCCAATACTTTTTTCAGATCAAACTATTCAGTGGGATTCTGCTGTTTATTTTGGTATGGGAAAATTCCTTTACTCTTCAGGTGATTCTGGTATGATGGAAATAGCAAGACCAGTTCTTTTACCACTTTTTACTGGATTACCATGGAAACTGGAACTTGATATGGTGTTCTTTTCAAATATTCTTGTTTTTATATCATCAATATTCATGGTTTATCTTGTGTATTTGTTGGGTAAAGAAGTATTTAACAAAAAAACAGCTCTTATATCAATTATACTTCTTATTTTTACACCACTTTTTTTCACCCATAGTTCTAGAACACTTACTGATATTCCAACAACAGTTTTCTCTCTTTTGGCAATATACTTCTACATGAAGAAAAAAAGTCTTTTTCTTGTGGGCATCTTCTCTTCAATTGCGTTTCTTTTTAGATTTCCAAGTGGACTCATCCTGGTTGTAATATCTTTAATGATTTTTATAGAATTTTTACGAAAAAAAGGATCAAAATCCAGAACAATAAAAAAATATGCAGTAAAATATACTCATCTTTTTTTATCATTTATTATTCCAATAATACCGTATCTTATTTTTAATTATTTTATGTATAGAAATGATACATGCTGTTTGCATCATGCTCTTTTCAGACCATGGATCCTCTCATTTTGGTCACAGTCAAATCTGGCTGGCAGTGTTCTGACAGGCACAATCTCCTCTTCACTTTTCAACATTTTTTATTATCCAATAAATTTTATCTCACAAAATTATTTTTTCATCTTCATAATATTTGGTTTGTATTTTTACTTTAGGAAAAAACTTTACAAGAATGATACTTATAACATTCTTTTTGTTTCTTTAATAATCTATTTATTATATTTTAGTTATATATTGAATAAGGAGCTTAGATATGGTCTTGTTTTCCTTCCTTTTTTCATTATTTTTAGCTCTTACGGAATAACAGAGTTTTTTGAAAGACTGAAAAAGATAAACTACAAAAATGCTTTCCTTATCTTTGTTTCAGTTATAATTTCGTTCCAAATTGTCAACTTTTTTTCCCATAATTATTATGCTGAAAATTATAACTATGAGTTCTATTCAAATCTTAAAGGAGTTTTTTTAGAAAATAATATTAATGGTAATATAATTACAAACAATCCAATTCCTTCTGTTTATGTTGAAAATAAGTTTGAAGGATATTTTTATTCTGATGAGCTTCTGTTTCAGAAATTTGTAAACGAGCCCTTTGAAGCAGTTGTTTACGCTCCTCATACAGTCTGGTGCGCTGAAAATGACATAGAATGCAAAGAGAAGAAAAACACAATATTTAATTCTTTAAAACAGAATTATAATCTTATATTTTTTATGAACAACAATATAGAAGATTTTTATATCTTTTCAAAAGACCTTTCAATACCCTCTTTAAATAAAGATGTCTTAGGAAAAAAAACACTAAATAAAGCTAGAGTGGTATTTAGAATGGATAGTGCTGCGGCCGTATACAGAGAAGATGGGGAAAATAATATATGGAGGTTTGAGGATTTCAAAAGAATAAATGAGATTCTTGACACTGTTACGTGGAGTATTATTCCAAAGGATATAGAAGAAATGAATGAGGTGCATAAAAATTACCTTGTTGAGTATGCCAAAAACAACGATGTGTCCATAGCTCAAAACGGATATAATCATGAAGATACTGGAAAGGGTTCTGAATTCAATGGATTGCCATACAGCAGACAAAAAACAAGGATAAGTATGGGTAAAAATATTCTTGAAAACGAATTTGGGGAGAAAATAAGTGTGTTTGTTCCTCCTTTTAGCAGTGTTGATAAAAACACAAAGATGGTGCTTGAAGAACTTAACTTTACTATCTACTCATCTGTTCCAGGAGATGAAACATCTTTTGAAGATAGTTCAATTAAAAGATATGATCAAACAATAAGCTTTGTAGATGATCTCTCAACCATGAAAAACAAAGATTTAGAAACACTAAAGAAAGAGTTTGACACTTTTATATTATATAAAAAAGATATAATAATAACACTTCATCATTTCAATTTTGAAGATGAAGATTTTGAAACATTAAAAAATTTCCTAGAATATATAAAAACAAAAAATGTCGATATTTTAAGCTTACAGAAATTAGACGAACTCAAATCCTAAGATTTGGTTCTTTATAAAATGAAATATAAAAAATTTTTATTGAGGAACAAATGGATATTATCAATACTGCTTCTTTCATTAGTATTACACATTTTTTATTTTAAAAATTATGCTGTTTGGTGGGATTCTGCAGTTTATATTGGGATGGGAAAGTATATATTTTCATTTGGTGAGATTGGTTTTTTTGAGGCATCAAGACCATTGGTGTGGCCAATAATCTTGGGATTTATATGGAAAATAGGGTTAAATCCTATTCTAATAGGAAGGGTTCTTGAAATCCTTTTTGCTTTAGGTATAATCTACTTAACATACCTTATTGGTAAAGAAGTTTTTAGTGAAAAGATTGGCTTGTTGGCTTCTTTAATGCTTGCTCTTTCTCCTACATTTTTCTTCTTTAGCACAAAGGCCCTTACAGAAATTCCTTCAATATTCTTTGCTTTGTTGGGAGTATATATGTTTCTTAAAAAAAGATTATTTCTTACTGGCTTGTTTTTAGGTCTTGCTTTTATGACAAGGTTTGTCCAATTAGGAGCAGTAATAATTATTGGGTTAATGGTCTTATATCTTTTAAAAAAGAAAGAGATGAAAATAAAAAATATAACCCCAATTGCTTTTGGTTTTATTATCCCTGTCCTACCATTTCTGATGTTTAACCAAATAAAATATAATAATTTTCTATACCCTTTTCTTCTTCAATCCTTCATGACAAAGTATACTGGATGGATTTATAACCAAGGATTTGGTTTTTACTTTCTTAACCTAATAAAAGAAAATGTTTTGATAATATTTGCACTTTCTGGATTATTATTGATAAGAATAAAAAAAGACTATAAAAAAAGTCTTTTGGCCATTATAGTTTTATTTTACTTAATTTCTTTCAGTATTGTATCTCATAAAGAGATGAGACTTATCTTGATTTTCTTACCTTATTTATATCTTGTAACTTCATATGGGCTTACAATTGCTCTTGATTTTATTTTAAGAGAAAAAAAACAAATTGTTTTTGTTTTATTAATTGGGATTTTGTGGTTAACCCAAGAATCCCTACAGCTTTTTCCAGAACAACCACTAGAAAAGATAAATCAATTTGATGTTTATCTTATTAAAGAAGAGGTTAAAGATGGTATATGGACAAGCAATCCCTTGTTTTTTACTTATTCAGATAAAAAAGCAGCTGAACTTATTTATTATCCGTTGTTTAATTCTGAAAAAGCTATGATGCTCAGAAATAAATTAAACACAGCTAATCATATTTTGATAGACAATTGTGATTTAGAATGTCCTCCTACTGATAATAATTGTGAAGATGAAAAGAAACTGCTTTTCAAAGATATTGAAACAAATTTTAATCAAGAATATTTTGATGTAAAGAACGGATGTGAAGAATATATATTCTCTAAGACTTCTTCCTGACTTTTATCATATCTCCTATTGTAAGATCTTCTCCTTCTTCAGCTTTGAGTTTTTTGTGCTCTTCTTTATATTCTTGAATTAAACTAACTCCCAACGCTCTTTCAAACCTTCTTGCCATGTTCAGTGATGGTTCAAAAGCACCAGTCTCAATCTTATGTATTAATGATTCTTTTTCAGAAAGCATGCTTGCAAATTCTTTTTGTTTCATTCCAAGCTTCTCCCTTTTATTCCTTATGATCTCTGGATAATTCTCAACTAACATATTTATTATC
>JABMPP010000015.1 GCA_013202955.1 Candidatus Woesearchaeota archaeon
ATCCTAATATAACAGGATTTATTGTTGCAGAAAATCCAGGTTCTGAAGAGGTAGACATTGATGTAACACTTTACACCCATACAAACAGATTTATACCAGAAAATGCTTCAGTAATTGTTGGTCTTGATGATCAGAAAGCCGAAATGCATGTTAAGGAATTCATAGCAAGAGCAGGATCTCCCTTTAATTATATAAAAAGTGAAAACAGAGAGATAAACTTCCATGGATATGGGTTTATTGGAGATTATAACTACACATTAAATATAGGTTATTTTGATATTAACACAATATTGGCTCCAGGAACATATCCTCTTACTGTGGAAGTTCTTTACAATTATTATATACTTTCAGAATACTCAACAAACATAACTATTGAACAACCTTAATCTCTTCTCCAATTAATTCTAGTTTTCCTTTATACTCTTTTATCTCTCCCCAAACATCTATTTTTGAACCTTTTTTTATCTCTAGCTTTCCATCTTTAAAAATCACAACAGATACAATTTCTTGACCTTCTTTTATATCAATAATCATTGTCTTCTCAAAATCTTTTATATCATCAACAATCCCAACTATTCTTATATCATCTCCAACATCTTCATTTTTTATGTTGTTTATTAATACCTGGTTTACATCAATTATTTCAGAGAAAAAATAAAGAAATATCATACCAATTACTGAAAAAAGCAACCCAAGTTTCATTAATGTTTTCTCTCTCATAAAATCTGTATATTTTGATTCTTAATAAAAATTTATAAATTAATACCGGAAACTTTTCGATAGTCATTAAAAAAATTCTAAAGAATTTTCGAGAATGAACAAAAACCTTTTAATACTCTGGTTTATTCTCTTCTGGCATGGCACTTAAATATAAAACAACAGCAGACATAAATGTTTCTGACAAGATAATAGGCCAGGTAATAGGCCAGGATACTGCTGTTGAAATAATGAAGAAATCAGCAAAACAGAGAAGACATGTTTTGCTAATAGGAGAGCCCGGAACAGGTAAATCAATGCTTGGATTGGCATTAGCAGAGATGTTGCCAAAAGAAAAGCTTGTTGATATTCTTTCTTTTCCAAACCCAAATGATGAAAATCAGCCAATGATAAGAACAGTTGCTGCTGGAAAAGGAAGAGAGATTGTTATGAAGGGAAAACTTGAATCAATGAACTTGTTCAAGAACCAGAATATTATTATATTTATTCTTGCAATAGTTGCAATGATTACACCTTGGTGGGTGAGAAATGAGTATAAATCAGATGTAATGTTTGCTGCATTTTTTCTCGGAGGAATGATGTTTCTTGCAGCATTTGTGATGTTTATTAATTTTGGAAAAAGAGTAAACACAAAAAACCAGACACCAAAGCTCATTGTTGACAATTATAAGAAAAAAGAATCTCCTTTTTTTGATGCAACAGGTGCACATGCAGGAGCATTGTTAGGAGATGTTCTTCATGATCCATTCCAGACAGGTGGATTGGGAACACCAGCAAATGAAAGAGTTGTTGCAGGAATGATGCATAAGGCAAATATGGGAGTTCTGTTTATTGATGAGATGGCAACACTTCAGCCACACACACAGCAGGAGCTTTTGACAGGATTACAGGAAGGAAAATATTCTATAACAGGCCAGAGCGAAAGAAGTGCAGGAGCAATGGTAAGAACAGAACCAGTTCCATGCAATTTTATTCTTGTTGCTGCTGGAAATCTTGAAACAGTAAAAAATATGCATCCAGCGCTTCGTTCAAGAATAAGAGGTTATGGTTATGAGATTTATATGAAAGAGACAATGCTTGATAATCAGGAAAACAGAGATAAGATAGCTGTTTTTGTTGCTCAAGAGGTAAAGAAAGACAAGAAGATTCCTCATTTTTCAAAACAAGCTGTGAATACAATGATTCAGGAAGCAAGAAAAATGGCAAACAGGAAAGACCACCTGACATTGAGATTAAGAGAGCTTGGTGGATTAGTAAGATCTGCAGGAGATATTGCAAAAGAGCAAGAAGATAATCTTGTTGAGGAAAAGCATATAAAATTAGCAAAAGTAGTTGCAAAATCTCTTGAGAAACAGATAGCAGACAAGTTTATTGAAAGAAAAAAAGAATATGAGGTTATAATAACTAAAGGAGAAAGAGTTGGAAGAGTGAATGGGTTGGCAGTTATTGGTTCAGGATCTGTTTTTTCAGGAATATTATTACCAATAGAGTCAGAAGTCACACCAGGTGGAAAAGAGTCAGAAGTTATTGCTACTGGACAACTTGGAGATATAGCAAAAGAAGCAGTAAAAAATGTTACAGCAATAATAAAAAAATACTTTGGAGAAGATATAAAGGAAAAATATGATATTTATCTTCAATTCTTGCAGACATATGAAGGTGTTGAAGGAGATTCAGCATCAATAGCTGTTGCTACTTCTATAATATCAGCATTGAAAAATATTCCAATAAAACAGAATTACGCAATGACTGGATCATTATCAGTTAGAGGAGAAGTTCTTCCTATTGGTGGAGTTTCATCAAAAGTAGAGGCAGCAATAGAAGCAGGAATAGAAAAGGTTATTGTGCCAAAATCTAATCTGCAGGATATAATTGTAAGTAAAGAAGATCTGAAGAAAATAAAGATAATTCCAGTTGAAACAATAAAAGATGTTCTGAAGGAAACAATGAACTGGAAAGGAAAGGAAAAGATTTTCAAAAAAATATTTTCTTAGTATAGAAAATTTTTTATAAGTCTAAATCAATGATTTATAGCATGGAAAAGCAAAAACTATGTCCAATTTGCGGAAACAATAATGTTGTGTATAATGAAGAGAGAGACGAATTAATCTGCAGAGATTGTAGCAATATACAACCTAAAATAGTTGAAGAATAATAATCTTTAATACAATTCTATGATTAAATTAGACCTCATTCTCTAAATATGTTACTTCTGAATGGAATTTACTTAATGTTTCATAATATTTGTGCTGCTTTTCTTTTGACAATCTATTATACAATTCAAGTGCTTTTATGTATTCTTCTCTGTTATTCCTAACCTCTTCTCTGCCAGGTGTGATAAATGATTTCTCAAGTATATTTACTAATTGTTCCTCAATCTCATCTTTTTCCATTTTCTTTTTTACTCTTTTTACACCGAAATATCCACCTGTTAACAATATTATTAATAATATGAAGTAAGGTAGTTTCTTAATTATTTCTGGTGCTAGTGCTTCAATGCATGAACTACATTCTCCACCACAATCAACTCCTAGTTCATTACCATTTCTTATCCCATCATAGCATGTTGGGCATGCCTGGCAAGCACCACCACAATCAACTCCCTCTTCTGCTCCGTTTTGTAACCCATCATAGCATGTTGGGCAGGCATCACATTCTCCACCACAATCAATTCCTTCTTCATTCTGGTTTAATATTCCATCATAACATGTTGGACATGCCTCGCAAGGACCTCCACAATCAACATCTTCCTCACATAATGCTAAACCATCAAACATTAGTTGGCAGTTTTGTATTCCATCATCACAAGTAGCATCATCTGATATTTCCAGACCTTCTTCTGTTGTTATTGGTGCTGCACCGCCTGCTCCTCCTACACTACCACCTCCTCCACTTGAAGACTGGGCAACTGCAGATTCACTTATTGCAAATCCACTGAATGATGTTGTTAAATATTCAAATGTGTTGTTTGTTGTGTTTTGTGTTGAGTTTGATGTTATAGTTATCCAGCCACTGTTGCATGTTCTGTTTACAAATGTCCAATTGGTGCATGTGAATAAGTTTAATCTTTCTTCGTTTGAGTATAAAACATCTGAATAATTTATTAATAATGTTGAATTTGTGAAATTATAATCTGTTTCAACAGCATAAACTTTTAGATAATCACTAACAGTTGATGTTTTATCTATACTTATTGATTTGTTATTATCTTCTGAAATATTAACACCTCTCATTGTTATTTGCACACTGTTGTTGAATGTTCTAAAGATAAAGTCATAACTGGCAACTGGCAGTCTGGAAGTAATTGAGGTGTTTGTTTCATTCTGGTATATTATATATGATGTTAATGGATCAATCATCTTTATGCTTACATTTACGCTTGAGTTTGTTGTGTTTGCAGATATTGTGAAATTGATTGGGTTGCTCACTCTGAAGAAGCTTCCTTCAGATATGTTTGTGTTATTAGCATTATCAATAGCAGTAAAGTTAACATTATATGTTCCTGTAAGTTGTGGTACAGTGTAATTTAATGTTGCGCTGCATATATCTTCTACAGTGGCACTTGAACTGTTTGGTAATAATATGATTGCCTGACATTTATTCAATTCTATGTTGTCTGTTGCAGTTGCGTTGAAATACACAAGATCTCCATAACTTACAAGTGTTGGGCCTAGGTATGTGCTGTTTATTGTGCTTGTTGTTGTATCAAGCAGTATTGTCCTTGTTTCTGTTGAATTGCTTTGACCCAATGTGTCATTGGCAGTTGCATTGATATAATAAGTTCCATCTGTCAACCCAGTTGTGTTAATGAAGAATGGGCTGGATGTGCTGCTGGTGTTCAGCACTGATCCACTTGAGTTATACAAGTAGAATGTTATTGTGTCTAATCCAACAAGTGCATCTGTTGAGTTTATGTTTGCCTGTATATAACTCTGGCTATTATTTCCTGCTGTTGTTATGTTAGTGAAATTTATGTATGGTCCTGTTGTATCCAGCATTATTGTTCTTGTTTCAGTGTTATTTAAGTTTCCTACTGTATCATTTACAGTTGCGTTAATATAATATATTCCATCAGTCAGTCCGGTTGTGTTAATAAAGAATGGACTGGAGCTACTTGTTGTGTTTAGCACTAATTCTGTTGAGTTATATATATAGAATGTTATTGTGTCTAATCCTGCTAGTGCATCTGTTGCGCTTATGTTTGCATCAATATAACTCCTACTATAATTTCCACTAGCAGTTGTAACATCAATAAAGTTGATGTATGGATTAGTTGTGTCAACCTTCACTGTTAGATTATTATCACCAAAGTCTGTTTGAGATGAATTATCAGTTGCAAGGCAGTTCCATATATACACTCCTTCAGCAAGAGTTAATGTGAAGTTGGTTGAGTTAACAGTTCCTGTTGTTA
>JABMPP010000016.1 GCA_013202955.1 Candidatus Woesearchaeota archaeon
ACCTAAAGAGATATCAAAAAACCTGAGCGTGCTTATGTTTGACACAATGGGTGTTTTCTGGACAATGAAATTCAAGAATGAAAAAGACAGAGAACTTTTAGATGAATGGGGGTTAAAACCAGAAGGAATGGATGTAAAGATATTCACACCGGTTGGATATTTTAAAGAGTATAAAGACAAAGGAATTCCAACTGATTATGCTTTTTCAATAAAACCAAATGAACTGGATGCTTCTGACTGGTGTATGAGTTTTGAAATATCACTTAATGATCCTCTTGGTGTGTTGATTGAAAGAACAATAAACAAATTGAAAAAAGAAAAAAATGATTTCTCAATGGATGACATAATAAAAGAGATACAAAAGGATGATAAATCTGACAAACATACAAAAGATGCGGCTGAAAACAGATTCAATGCTGCTGATGGTTGGGGTGTTTTTAGTGAGAAAGGAACACCAATTAGGGATCTTATATCAGAAGGAAAAGTAACTGTTCTTGATCTTAGTTGCTATGCAACACAAGGTGGTGGATGGAAAATAAAATCACTTGTTATTGGGCTTATATCTCAGAAACTATTTGTTGAAAGAATGACTGCAAGAAAGCTAGAAGAATACCAGGCAGTTAATGAAGCACAAGATCCTTTTGGGATAAAAGAGACGAAAAAGAAAATGCCGTTGATATGGATGATGGTTGATGAAGCACATGAATTTCTTCCATTAGAAGGAGAAACAACAGCAACTTTTCCATTAACAACCATATTAAAGGAAGGAAGACAGCCTGGAATCTCATTGGTGCTTGCATCCCAGCAACCTGGAAAAATACATTCTGATGTTATGACTCAAGCAGATGTTGTTATATCTCACAGAATAACTGCAAAACTGGATGTTGATGCATTATCTGCTTTAATGCAAAGCTATATGAGAGAAGGTTTGGCAGCACAGCTTGATAATCTTCCAAGAGTTAAAGGTTCTGCAATAGTGTTTGATGATGTAAATGAAAAAATGTATCCAATCAGAGTAAGACCAAGATTTACATGGCATGGCGGAGAAGCACCTGGTGCTATTGATGAGAAAAAAGATATGGATTTGTAAAGATTTATTAAGTAATAATTGTTTCTAAGTTGTATGGGGTATACAAAATCATTTCCAAAAACCACTGATAAGACTGTTTATCCTAAATGGGAAGAGATTTCTTTATCAGAAGAAGAGGAGAAGTTTGAGGAAGAAAAAGTAAGAAAAGAAAACATAATTCTTATGAAGCAGTGTGTGGAAGACTCAAAAAATATATTTGTTGAGAGGGAGCTAAAACCTTATCAAACAGATGTTATCAATGTTGCTATTTCTTTATTTGAGAAAAGAGCGTCGCATTCAGTTTACTGGAAAGAAGCAAAAGCAAAGGAAAAATTTGATGAAAAATTTAAGAAATAAGTGATTTTTGAATAATTATCTTTTTCTTTTTTCCATTCTTATTATATCATCTGCATCTGCATAAGTCATAGAAACAACTGATGCTATGAACATCAGCATAAATATTAGAATGAATGTAAACCCCAAAGTGGGTGATTTAGGATAAACAAGGAATATAGAAATAAAGAATCCAACAATGGCTGTAAGCATAAATCCTCTTGTTAATGGTGCTATTGGAATCATTTTACCTCTTTTTAATTTAATTTGGGTTTTATTTTTAAATAATTTTCTATTGGAATCTGATAAATTTTAGTTTTGGAACCAGTTTTCTTGCTTTTATGAGTTTTTTATTGAAATCATCCATTAGTTTTTCTGCTTTTTCACATGCTATTTGTTTTATTTCACCACTAGTCATTTTCCCAGATTTGTATTTATCGTGTATTTTCTTTAATTCTTTGTCATCTTCAATAAGATGCACTTTTAGAAGCTCAAATGCCATGTCTTGTTCAATTTTTGCGCCTAGTTTTCTGTGTTGCTCTAATGTGTCTCTTCCCCCACTTAATGCTCTTTTTATTTTTTTGTTTAGAGATTTTTTGTCTTCTGGGAGTTCAATATAACTCTCTGGCCTTGATTTTGACATTTTTAACTTTCCATCTAATGCTGGCATAAATTTGTGATAAATAGATGATGGGGAAAAGAACCCCATTCTTTTTGATCTGTTAACAACATCTCTTGTCAATCTAATGTGTGGGTCCTGGTCAACACCAACAGGTATGATTCCTGGCATTTTTTCCTTGAATTGAGGGTAAAGAATATCTCCAACCTGGGTTGTAGCAGACATGATTCTTCCAGGGTCTGCTTTTCCATACACTGATTTGAATTCATTTAATGTTATTTTTTGTGAAGCATAATATGCGAAATTCATCACAAGTTTATTTTCTGACTGGAAATAGAATGTTGTTTTCTTAGGATCTAATCCTAATGCAATATAAGCAGGAATATGAAAGTTTAGCGCTCTTTTTCTTCCTTCTTCTAATGAAACACCTCTTGCAGCTGCTGCTTCTAGATCAGCAACAAGCACAAATGTTTTTGCACCATGATCTTGGAAATATTTTACATTCTCAATAACCATTTTTGTGCCTAAATGTATTTTTTCAGATGTTGGCATTATTCCTGTAAGAACATAATATGGTTTTTTTTCTTTAATGCACTTTGATATTATGTTGAGATCTCGTCCTGCGAATACAATTCCCCGTCTCATTAATCTGTTTGGTTTTGGGAAAAGCTTAGAGTTGAATCTACTCAAACCAAAATCCTTTATGATTTTGGTGTAATCTTCCACTAATTCTGAACTGTATGGGTCTATTGTTTTTTGCATATGTGTTGTTGAGCATCTTCATTATATAAAATTTGCTATGGGGATTTTTTACTTACATATACAGATTTATTAGTTACATAATAGTTATTTATAGTTACATACTAAGATATAATGGTTACATAATAAACAATAATAAGTTACATAATAGTAATATTTATATATAAATAGTGATTAAATGTAATTATTTTGGATCTAAAAAGTAAAAAAGAGTTAGTGAAACAGCTAATTGAGATACTTGATATTCTAAGTTTTGAGGAAAAACAAGAAATTTTTTCTGAAGTTCTGCATGTTAAAACAATTAAATTGCCTATTTCTATTTTCAAAGCAGAACTTTCAGGGTTAGAGATCATAACAAAGTATCTTAAAGAGGTTGAGAGGAAGTCGTTTAAAGAGATTGAAAAGTTATTGAACAGAAAACCATCAACAGTTTACAACACATATAGAAATTCTAAAGCCAAGTTTAAACAGGAGTTAGATTTGAGTGATAACTTTATTACAATACCTGTTGATATTTTCTTGAATAGAAAATATTCTGTTTTAGAGAATATTGTTGCGTATTTGAAAGAAGAAAGGACACTATCTTTGGTTAAGATTTCTCAGTTGCTAAACAAGAATTACAACACAATAAAGACTGTTTATAGAAAGTATAAAATCAAAAATGATGAATAAACAAGGGGCCTGGAAGAGAGAAATGGTTTTCATAGTTTTAGTTATGCTCTTGTTATTATCTGGTGTTGTTTATGCTATGAATAATATTATGTTGTCTGATCAGGGCGCTGATATTAAAACAAAAGTAACTGGAACACTGCTTGAGACTGGGAATTTAACTGTTGAAATATGGAACGCTGTGGAAGGTGGTGAGTTGCTTTATGCTGAGAACTTTACAGACGCTATTCAAAATGGTTCATGGGCTGTTATGTTAGGAGAAGGCACTACATTGTATTTGAATTACAGCTCAACATATTATAAAGATTACAGAATAAATGATGAAGATGTTAATTATACTAATAATTCAGGTGCTGCTGTTGGAAGATTAGCAATGCAGAGCCCATTAGGAAATGTTAGTACGCAGGAAATTATTAAAGATTCTGGTACTAACTGGCTGAACCAGATATTGACTTCTATATTAGATACAATTTATGATATGATCACAAATGTTAACACAACCTCAAATATACAAAGCTTAGGATTCTACAACACAACAGAAGTTAATGACACAATTGTTGCTCTGGAAAGAGATAAGAATGTTAGTGGATATTATTTGTATAATGATTCTTCTACAATATTCCTTAATGGGACAAGGTTGAATGACACAATTGTTGCTCTGGAAAGAGATAAGAATGTTAGTGGATATTATTTGTATAATGATTCTTCTACAATATTCCTTAATG
>JABMPP010000017.1 GCA_013202955.1 Candidatus Woesearchaeota archaeon
ATAATTATTATTATAATATAATAAGAATATTAATATATTTTTTTGATATTATTTATTATAATTTCAAGAAAATCGAAAGGTTTTCAAAAAGAAGGTGATAAAAATGATGTCAAAAAAGGATTTGATTGTTTTGTCTTATTTAAGGCAGAATTCAAGAGAAACACTCACAAAGATGAGCAGAAAAACATCCATACCAATCTCCACTTTGTTTGACAGGCTAAAGACGCATGAAGAAGGCACAATAAAGCGTTATACAGCTTTGCTTGATTTCTCCCAATTAGGTTATCATGCAAGAGCCAAGATTGCTTTGAAAGTGAAAAGAGATGAAAGAGATGATATCCAGGATTTTCTTATGAAACATCAGAATGTGAATTCATTATACAAAATAAACAATGGGTTTGACTTTATGGTTGAAGGAATATTCAAACACATAAAGGATGCAGAGGATTTTACAGAGAAATTAGAAGAAAGATACAAAATAAAATCAAAGCAAGTGTATTACATAATAGATGATATAAAAAGAGAAGATTTTTTGTCGCATCCAGAACTTATAGATGTTGTTTAATCACTTATATTTTTTCATAAGTTTATTTATGAATTTTATTAATGGGGTTCTCCAGTCATCTTCCAGCTGGGTTTTAAGAAGCTTCACTAATGACCTGTCCTCTTTAGTTAACCTAAGCTTTTCTAATTGTTTGCATTTACCCAGGATTTCAAAATCAGAATCTGTTGCCATGACATATTTCTTTTTTTCCTGAGATGTTATCCTGAATCTTTTTGTCAATCTTTGTTTCTTCTCCTTGAGAATATTCTTGTATTCTTTATCCTTTTCCACAGCTTTTCTGAGCTTGTCCCCTTTATATCCAAGGTTTATATAACTGTCCTCGATTTGCTGCACTGATTTCTTTTTCATTTAAATCTCCAGTTCAATTCCCCATTTCCTGCAGATCTTTTCTGTTTTTTTTGCTGCAACCCCTGTATATTTTTTAGGATTTTTTAGAACATCTAATTGGTCGTCTGTGAACTTGTCTAAATAAGATTTCAAACTTTTATCATCAAACACAAGCTCTGTTAATGGTTTTCCTGTTTTCTGGCTCTCTAATGTTAGTTTCCTTACATGTTCGTGCGCATCAGGATGATCATAAGCTGCTAATAAAATATATAATGGCTCTGCAATTATCATATCAGCATTTTTATCAAAATTCTTTTTCAGGTTTTCATTATCAACAACCAGTTTTCCCATAACATTATTCATTCTGTTTACTGAAGCAACAAAAGCTGTTATTATTTCAGGCACAAATCTTGAAGAAGCAGAGTTTGATAAATCTCTCTGATGTTCTGAAATCTGATCAAGATAAACTGTTGTTATTCTTGGCATCATTGCTTTCCACATTGATTTAACATTTTCAAAATTAATTGGATTTCTTTTATGAGGCATTGTTGAGCTTCCAACTTGATCTTTTTCGAATTCTTCACCAACCTCTGCTATCTCTGATCTCTGTAAATGTCGCATGTCATCTGCCAAATTAGCTAATATCCCAAAAGCAGAAACAATTGAGTGAACTAATTTTAATTCGTATTCTGGCTCAACAATCTGTGTTGAATGCCCTCCAGGCTTTAATCCCATTTCAGCTAGAACCTCTTTTTCAAACTCCTCAGGATCCTTAAAAAACAATGATGATGCATTATAAGCGCCAACAGCTCCTGCTATCTTACCTCTCAGATTCTCACCAGCTTTTTTAATCTCTAATATAGCTTCTCCTAATCTTGAAACATATTCTGCAATCCCAAATCCAAATGTTATTGGCTCTGCATGCTGGCCATGTGTTCTTCCAATCTGCAAAGTATCTTTTTCTCTTTTTGCGAGATCAATAAGTGTTTTTTCCAGCTCAATTGTAAAAGGAACAACAACATTCAATGTTGCATCCTTTAGTCTTGCAGATTCAGCTGTGTTTATTATGTCATGGCTTGTTGTTGTGAAGTGCACAAAAGGCTTTGCTTGCTTGCTTACCTTTTCCCTTATCTTGTTTGCTAATGCTCTTATATTATGCTTTATTCTGTCTTCTTCTTCATACACTTCATCTGCTGTTACTTTTTTGCACGCTTGCTCAACCTCATCTGCTATTGCTTTTGAACAAACTCCTCTGTTTGCAAGAACTCTTGTTAAAGATGATTCCACTTTGCACATATAAGCTATCATTGCTTTTTCAGAAAAATAAGGGTTTAAATTATCAAAAATCTTTTTGCTCCTTCCATAATACCTAAAATCTAAAGGGTTTATGTTATCAAATATATCCATTTTTCTTTAAGTTATCTTCAACTCTTTTATTTATTGGATCATCAGTTATTTCAAAATCTTTTCCTGTTATCTGCTCATAAATCTCAATATATCTTCTTGCTGCCTCAATTATAACTTCATCACTTAGCTTAGGAATTGGACCATCACCTATATAATTCCTTTTTTTTATCAGCCATTGTCTGATATATTCCTTATCAAGCTGTTTTGGATCTTCTACTTTGTTAAAAGATTCATTATATGTATCTTGATACCAAAATCTGCTTGAGTCAGGCGTGTGTATCTCATCCATTAAAACTAATTTGCCATCAATCAACCCAAATTCATATTTTGTGTCAACTAATATTAAATTTTGATCTCTGCAGACCTCTGTTCCGCGTTCAAACAATCTTAATGCGGTGTTTTCTATTTCATCCCATAATTCTTTAGAAACAACTCCTTGTTTGATTATCTCTTCCTTTGAAATCGGTAGATCATGACCTTCTGTTGCTTTTGTTGTTGGAGTTAGCATTGGAGTTTCAAAGAGCTGGTTTTTCATTATTCTTTCATTAAACTCAAACCCATACATATCTCTTCCACCTTTCTCATAATCTCTCCATAAGCTTCCTGTCATATAACCTCTAACAACAACTTCGATTGGGATTGGCTCGCATTTCTTCACAACCATAACATTTGGATCAGGAATATCTTTTACATGATTCTGAACAATATCTTTTGTTCTGTCAAACCAGAAAGCAGCCATTTGGTTAAGAGCTTGGCCTTTGAAAGGAATTGTCCCAATAACAGAATCAAAACAACTGATTCTGTCTGTTACAACAATTACTAATTTATCTTCCTCAAAATAATTATCTCTGACTTTTCCCTGATATCTTTTTCCTATTTTGAAATCTGTTTTTTCCAGCACATTGCTGATTTGGTTTTTTATTTGTTCTGTTGTTAACATTTTACCATTCCTCTTTTACAATTTTCAATAATTCATTATGAACTAATCCGTTTGATGCAATAAAACCTTCTGATTCTTCTGAAAGTTCATTGTTCTTAAAATCCATTACCTTTCCACCTGCCTCTCTTATCATTAATTCTCCTGCAGGCGGATCCCAGGGTGTTGGTTTTCCAAACCATATTCTTGCATCAAATTTTCCCAATGCAATATAACAAAAATCCAGAACAGATGATCCAGTTCTTCTAAAATCCCTTACATTATCCATTACTCTTGAAAAAATATTTTTGGTGTTATCCCATTTTCCAATTTTTTTCACATAACCTTTGTAAACTCCTAAGACCATTACTGAATCATTGAGATTTCTTGTTTTTGAAACCTGCATTCTCTTTCCATTCACAAAAGCACCTTTTCCTTTTTCAGCTGTGAATAAAAGATCAACTAAAGGTTCATAAACAACACCTAATAATGTTTCACCTTTATGCTTTAATGCAATTGATGTGCAGAAATAAGGGAATTCCATAACATAATTTGCTGTTCCATCCAATGGATCAATTAACCAAACATAATCAGAACTCTTTTCAAAATCTCCACTTTCTTCAGTTATTATATTATGATCAGGAAACTTTTCTTTTATTTTTGACACAATAAGTTTTTCACATTCGGTGTCAGCTATTGTAACATAATCAACATCTCCTTTTGTAATCTCTTGTTTCTCTTTGTCAAAATACTTCATTATTATTTCTCCTGCTCCCTTGGCTGCTTCTAATGCTGTTTCCATCATCTCAGATGCTTCTATCATCTTTGATCACCTTTTCAGCCATTTCTTCTCTGTATCTAAAAATCTTTTTTCTCATTCCAAGAATCTGAACAGCTGCTAAAGCTGCGTTTTCTGCTCTTCCAACACCAACCCACACTCCTTTCTTTGTCATGTTAAAGAGTTTATTTGCGTCAGATGTTTTTTTGGAATCAATTAAAGGAACATTTATTGTAAGATATTTTGTTGCTTTAGATGTTTTTGTGAAATTTATGTTTACATCGTTTCTGCTGAATGCTTTTGAGAAATAAACAGGAACATCAAATTCCTCTAAAAGATCAACTGCTTTTTTTACTCTTCTATTTTTTATATCTCCAATTATATTCACTCCATTGTATTTCTTCAGCATCATTTTTGCGTATTGCGCTGCTTGTTTCCCTTTGTTAACTCCAACAGATAAAACTGGAATTCCTGGAGGCATCTGTATGATTGATAATAATGAATCTAATCCTTTAAAATTAGAAGCAACAGGAACACCAATAACAGGTTTTATTGTTTTAGAAGCAATCACACCAGGAAGATGAGCTGCTAATCCTGCTCCAGCAATAATAACTTTTGCTCTTGTTTTCTGAAGAATCTTCTCAAGCATTAAAGGGGTTCGGTGCGCAGAGCATATTCTTAACTCATAATCATCCAGATTGTCTGCTATTTCATCAAAAACATCAGAATCTGATTTGCTCCCAAATATAACTAAAATCTTAGACATTTTACCCCCAATAATATTGACTTTGGTTTACCTTTAAATATTTTTTGTTGAATTATATTTAGAATCAAACAATGCATTAAAAAGGTCAATTTTTAAATAGTCTGCCATTTACCCGCAATTATGGATCCAAACGAAAGAAAAGCATGGACAGAGATTATAACTCCAGAAGACCTAGATGATCATCTGGCTGAGATTGAACAAGCAGAGACAAATGCACATTTAATTGTTGAAATGTTCAATGATTTCTCAATAGAGAGTGGGCCGGAATTATTAGTTCCCGGGTGTGGAACAGGACAAATGTTTGATTATATTGAACATACAATGATTGGTGATTATAATTTTACATTCACAGATCTAAATCCAAAATATCTTGAAAAATTAGGAGGGAGACTTCTTAAAAATGGGGATATGGGGTATTCTATTCTTATAGATGATATTGAAGATACAAAATTATCTGGAATTTTTGATGGAATCTTAGCTGTTCTGTTATTGCAACATATTGAATGGAGAAAGGGAATAAATTCAATGTTGGGATTCAATCCTTCGATGATATATCTAATTATTCAAGAACAAGAAAATGAAGATCATGTGGTTACAAAAGAAAGAGATCTTCGTCCATCGATTAAAAAATATGCTGAAATAGAGAATCCTTGTTTAGTTCCTAGACAAGAACTTACAGATTATTTGAGGAACAGAGATTATAAACTTCTCAAAGATTATGAAAGACAAGTTCCTGACCAAAAATCTATGATTGGTTTGGTGTTTGAAAAAAGTTAAATTTATCCTTCTTCCAAAAAATATATATAAAACAAGATTTCTTTTTTAGATTATTGGGGGATATGTTTGAGCAGTGTATTTAGAATTGAAATAGATTCCAAAGAAAAGAGTTCTGAAGCTGGTTTGTTGGGGAAAAAACTTAAGGAACTTGGATTTGGTGTAAAGGTTGTTGGAGTTAGTGCTGTCTATACAATAAAATATGATTTTTCTGATTCTCAAATAAAAAAAATTGGAGATTCTCTACACAATGAACTTGTGCACAATGTTAGAATAAATAAAAAATTCAATGAAAAATTCGACTGGGGGTTGGAGCTTGGATTCTTGCCAGGAGTTACTGACAATGTTGCTAACACAACTGCAGAAATAATTAATGATCTATTTAAGATTGATATTGGATTGAGCAAAGTGTTTAGTTCAAAATTGATTTTTATTGAATCATCTTCTTTACAAAGAAAAGATGTTGAAAAAATCGCAAATGAATTAATTAATATTCTTATTGAAAGATTTCATGTTAAATCCTATGATGAATATGTAAAGGATGGTGGAATGGATTACATCACTCCTGCTGTGAAGCTTACAGAAAAGCCAAAGGTTGTTGAGGTTGACTTGGATGTAAATGATAATGAGCTTGCTGAGATTGGAAAAAAAGGAGTTCTTGATCTAGACACAAAACAAAGACGTGGCCCTTTAGCATTGGATTTAGATTATCTTCATGCAATAAAAGATTATTTTTCAAAACAAGGAAGAAAACCAACAGATATTGAAATAGAATCAATTGCTCAAACATGGTCAGAGCACTGCAAACACACATATTTTTCGAGCAGAATTGATGAGATTAAAGAAGGGATATACTCAAAATACATAAAAGGCGCAACAAATAAAATAAGGAAAGAGCTTGGAGAAAAAGATTTCTGTGTTTCTGTTTTCAAAGATAACTCAGGCGGAATAATATTTAATGATGATTGGATAATAAGCGATAAAGCTGAAACACATAACAGTCCATCTGCTCTTGATCCTTTTGGTGGCGCAATAACAGGTATTGTTGGGGTTAACAGAGATACTCTTGGATTTGGGATGTGTGCAAAGCCTATTGTAAATAAATATGGATATTGCTTTGGCAGACCAGAAGACAAGAGTGTTTTATACAGAGGTAAAAACAAAACAAATCCTTCTTTGTCAAGAAAAAGAATTCTGGAAGGGGTTGTTGATGGTGTTAATGTTGGAGGAAACTGCTCAGGAATCCCAACACCACAGGGATTTGTTTATTTTGATGATGATTACAGAGGCAAGCCATTGGTTTTTGTAGGAACTGTTGGGTTGATTCCTCGAAAGCTTAATGATGGAAGTTTAAGCTATGAGAAAAAAGCATTGCCAGGAGATAATATTGTTATGATTGGAGGAAGGGTTGGAAAAGATGGGGTTCACGGCGCAACATTCTCATCAGAAGTGATGGATGAAGGAAGCCCTGCAACCGCTGTTCAAATAGGTGATCCAATAACCCAAAAAAAATTATCTGATGCGCTTGTTTATGAAGCAAGGGAAAAGAAATTGTATAACAGTATAACAGATAATGGTGCAGGTGGAATATCATGTTCAGTAGCTGAGATGGCAAAGGAATGTGGTGGGTTTGAGCTTGATATGGAAAATGTTCCATTGAAATATCCTGGGCTACAACCATGGGAAACATGGATATCTGAGTCACAGGAAAGAATGACATTATCTGTTCCTGATGATAAACTGAAAGAATTTATGGATCTTATGAAAAGCAGAGGAGTTGAAACAAGTGTTCTTGGGAAATTTACTGATTCTGGAAAAGCAGTTGTAAAATACAAAGGAAAAGATGTACTTAACATTGATATGGATTTCCTTCATGAAGGATTGCCTGCAAGAGAATTTGACACAACTCCTTATAATTATGATGTTAAGGAACCAAAAATAACTGTTTCTGATCATAATGAATTATTTGAGAAAATACTTGGTGGACATAATGTGTGTAGTTTTGAGTTTATTTCAAAGCAGTATGATCATGAAGTGCAGAACAACTCAGTTGTAAAGCCTTTGCAGGGCAAAGGAAGAGTGAATAATGTTGCAACTGTTGTCAAGCCATTGTTTGATAGCAATAAAGGAGTTGTGATGTCAAATGGAATATGTTCAAGAATGAGCAGAATCAGTACTTATGATATGGCTGTGTGCGCAATAGACACTGCTATAAGGAACGCTGTTGCTGTTGGTGGAAATATTAATCATACTGCATTAATGGATAACTTCTGCTGGTGTAGCTCTAATGAGCCTGAGAGACTAGCACAAGTGAAAGATGCAGCAAAAGCATGCTATGATTATGCGATTGTGTATAAAACTCCTTTTATTTCAGGAAAAGACAGCATGTTTAATGATTTCAAAGGATTTGATGAGAATGGGGATGAAAAAAAGATATCTGTTCCACCTACATTGATGATTTCTTCACTTAGTGTTATTGAAGATATTCACAACACAACAACAATGGATCTGAAATTTTCTGATGATTTGGTTTATGTTATTGGTTCAACTAAAGATGAATGCGGTGCATCTGAATTTTACCATGCTTTTGAAGAGGTAGGAGAAAAAACTCCTAAGGTGGATGCTAAAAAAGCTAGAAAATTATATGAAAAAATGCATGAACTGCATAAGATTGGGATTTTTAGCGCGTGTTCTTCTATTAATGTTGGTGGTTTAGGAATAACACTAGCTAAAATGAGCATTGCTGGTATGCTTGGGATGAATATTAGTTTAGAAAATGCTCCTAATAATAAATTATCAGTTGAGAAGATAATGTATTCTGAATCAGCATCAAGATTTGTTGTTACAATAAATCCTTCTAATAAACAAGAGTTTGATAGACAGATGAAGGGTTTTGTTTTTTCAGAGATTGGAGAAGTTACTGATGATAGATTTGTTTTGAGATTTAATGATAAAGAGATTATTAGTTCAGATGTTAAAAAATTAGAGAGAATATACAAGCAGAGGTTTAAGGAGTTATGAAACCAAAAGTTTTGATAATGTCAGGATATGGAATCAATTGTGAGCATGAAACAGCATATGCTTTTGAGATGATTGGTGGAGATGCTGAAGTTGTTCATATAAATGATTTAATTTCTAAGAAGAAAAAAATGTCTGATTACCAAATAATGGTTTTTCCAGGTGGATTTTCTTATGGAGATGACACGGGCGCTGGAAATGCATATGCAAATAAAATAAGGAATAACCTATGGAAAGAGCTTATGGAGTTTGTTGATTCTGGGAAATTAATACTTGGAATTTGTAATGGATTTCAGATAATATCTGAACTTGGATTGTTTTCTGATGAGGGGAAGAAGATAAATGCATTGCTGCCAAACACAAACAACAGATACACATGCGTTTGGGTGAATCTAAAACATAATAACTCTAAATGTGTTTTTACAAAAGATATTAATGAATTATATCTTCCAATTGCGCATGGTGAAGGAAGATTTTATTGCGATTCAGCCACTCTTGAAAAATTAAAGATGAATAATCAAATAGTTTTTACTTATGATGAAAACCCAAACGGTTCATTGGCAGATGTTGCTGGGGTATGTGATAAAACAGGAAGGATAATGGGAATGATGCCACATCCTGAAAGATCTCTTTACACATTCAGCCAGCCTGATTTCCATCTAAAAAAAGAGATTGCAAAAAGAAAAGGCGAAAAACTTCCTGAAATAAATGAGAGCTGCTTAAAAATATTCAAGAATGCAGTTGAGTTCTTTAAGAAATAATTAATCTGTAAGCAAGCGTGTAACTTTATTTTCAAGTTTAGGGATTTTATTCAGTTTATGTAACTCAAGAGAGCCTTCAGTAATAATTCTGTGGTATTTATAATCTCTAGATGATAGGACATCTGCAGAAACAACTCCCCCTTTGCCAGAAATTGCAAGATAGCCTTCAGGTGATATGTCAATGCCAGTTGCAATATTAATTGGTATACTTTCTGTTTTCAATGCTCCTTCAAAATTAACTTTATAATCTTCATTCATTGAAAACAATAAAAATATTGGGGGGGTTGTTCTTTCCTGATTTTCTTCTTCTATCTTAAAATTTGCATAAATTCCAAAATAATCTCCTCCTCCTGCAATAGAACTGAATGGTATAAGTTTATCCAATACCTTAAATTCATCTTCACCTAATTTATAATGCTGGACATTTTTCAAGTCATAATTTACTATTCTTATGGATTTTTCTTCTGTAATCAAAATTCCATTATTTAACATTGCAATGTCTGGTGGAAAAGAAACCCCTCCCATGCTCATGATTGCAGTATGTTTTTCCCTGTAATCTCCCGAATTGGGGCTGACTCCTCCAAAAAGAGATGTTGATATGCTGTTTCCATCAGTAAATGTTAAATCTAAATCCCCCTGTTTTAGAGCAATAACATACTGGCCAATTTCAGAATTATATAGAACTGCTGCAATATAATCATCCATTGTCTTTATTGATTGCAGTTTCCAATTCCGTGTTTCTCCTTCAAATTTTTGCAGATGGTTTTTTTCTATTTTTATTAATTTATCAGTTCCAATAGTTCTTTGATCACCACATTTCTCTTCTTTCATCTCTATATCATCAATAATTATTTCATTATCATCAATCTTAGTGTCTAATATATCAGTAAAACCATTATTTACTAGGATAAGGTTATCTTTATACCCAGCTAATGAGAAAGGGGCTCTCAGTTTTTTCAGGTTTCTCTTCCCTATCAGCTTACCGTTTAGGGAATAAGCAGCTATCCAGAATTGTTTTTCATCATAGATTATGGAATATAATTTGTCTTCATGGAAAGTTGCACTTAAAGGCAAACCACCCAATTCAGCTACTTTTGTTTGCCTCAGATTTAAATTTGAATTTAAGGTATTAATAACATCAAAATAATCTTTTGAGCTTTGTTTTACTTCTTTAAGTTTTTCAAAGAAGCGATTAAACATATCATATGCTGGACTATCCTCCTTATTATAGTCATCTCTTATAGCTGAACTTATTAATTTACCCCGAAGCAGGGATTTGGCTGCTTCATCTAAACCAAAGTATTCCATTGGGATATCTAGAAGCAGGTTTGCTTTGTCTTCCTGGGTTTCAGGTTTTCCACTATGTTTGTATAATTTCTGTAAAAATAACTTAAGGCCCTTGCCAAGGTAATAACTATTCCACTCTTTTTCATCAAATGATTCCAATATCTCTTTATCTCTTGTCAGGAATTTTGCTATGTTTCTTTGCAGGGAATCCAGGTCATCTCCTTCAAGCAATACATCATCTTTAATCAGGTTTCCTATTCTCTTTTCTGCGTATAAAGTTCTCCCTAAATGTGATAAAGCATCTGCATATTTAGAGAATATGCTGTGTTCATACCCCAAAATATGTTCCTTGTCTTCTTCTATAGGCAACAAATTCAATAAATCTTCCAGTTCATATTTTTCTCCAGTGATCTCTTGCAGAATTTTCTTTAATGCTGGTTCTTCTTTCTTTGGTTTTAAGAGAACTTTTCTCTCTCTCCCAATTTCCATTATCTTTTCTATCTGTTCTAAGGTCAGCGACATGAGAAGAAGCAATAATAATTTACTTATAAAGATTACCATTCTATTGTAGAAACAGTTTCAATGCTAAATTAATCTAATCTCTTTTTAATCTCCATTTTCATATATTCTTGTATTAATTTTACAAACATATGTGTATCTTTACTAACTTGAGAACAACCAAGCCCTTTAGAAGTAAAACCCAAACGATAATTTTTAGCATATTCCTCAGGATCATCAAAATCAGCCCCTGAACCCTTCATCGATGCTGAAGAAATCATAGTTACTTTTCTATCTTTGTTTCCTGTTGATTGTGATTTGTATTCATATTCTCCTATGAAAACCTTCTCTGTTAATTTAGGTGACCATAACTCAATTTCATAATCATCTAATTCATCTAAATTCTCAAATGCATTAATATATCCTTGAATTGCTGCTGGAAATCTTGTAGCTCCATTTTCACATTTGGACTGTTTTGTACTATCAACAACAAAAATATTTGGTTTATTTTTTATAATATATTCTAATATTTTATGTGGGATACGTGGAACTTCTTCACTAATTTTGCTAGGTGTGTCAAACCTGCTTTGTGTGTCATAATTAAATGAAGAAACGTGCATTCTAGTGACTTCTACTCCAATATTTTCTAAATATTTTTTTATTGGTTCTACAACAAACATATCACCATATCTCTCGTTTCCTATTACAAGTGTTGGGATTTCTTCTTGTTGTTTTTCTTTTATTAGGTTAAAAACATTCAAAGTTTCTTTTGCAGTAGATTTAATTCTTTTATGATCCTCTTTATTAAGAACTATATTTTTATTTTCTATCCATGGCAATTCTGAAAAATTTTCCAAAGATAAATTCTGATATTTCCATTCAGATTCAACTGCTTTAGGAAGACCATTCATTTTATATTTTGAATATTCTAATTCTACATGAAGTTGATTGGATAAATCAAATCCTCCCTCTTTAATCTCTTGTATTCTTTGCTCTAATCCTTCTTTGCCTTCTTGTTCAGCAAAAGATAGAATTTCAGGAGTTGGCATTAATTCCACAGAATATAAAATATCAAATAATTCATTTGTTGATGGGGAATTTTCCAACCAAGAAACTAATCTGTCAATAGAAACTACACCAAAGAATTGTTTTTTATATTCCTCATCTTGAAACGCCATATTAAGCCTTCTGAGAAAATCTGCCGCACCGTGTTTACTCTGTGTAATTTCTAAAGCATCTAAAACAACTTTAGGATTACCTAGTTTATTTGCATATTTTAATGGTCTTGCTGATGCATTCATAAATCTGAGAACAAAACTTGTTTTATAAATCTATGTTTATTTCACCACTAAATAGTTACATTTATAAATAAAGTATTATTTCTTACTTATATGAGTTTAGCAAGGCAACAAATAGAAAAAATACATAGAACTGCTAGAATTGCCCATGAACATTCTAATTCATTTTCAGCAGAATCAATTGGTTATCAACTTCTGAGAATATTTAATAATAAAATAAGCATTATGGATTATGCTTGGACAGATGAAGGACAGAAAATTGATCTAGATGTTAATCCTAATGTTGAAAGAGATGAACTTGTAGCGAGTGTTAATAGAGTTTTGGAAACAAGAGTAAATGATGCTTATATGTTATCAAAAGAAGATAAACAGGCTGCTGCAATTTTTAAAGAATTTACAGCTTATGCAATGACTGTTGACTGGAATAATCAAAGTGCTTATGAAAAGTTATCTCAAATTTATCATGAGCTTCGTGATTCAGTAAGGACCATACTTACACAAGAGAGTCAAAGAAAAAATAATATGGCACTAAAAAGATTTGAATTAACAGGAAAATTTCCTACAAATAATTATGATTGAGTTCTTTTAAGAAATAATTAAGACCTGCTATTTAGTCGAAATTTTGTTCCTCTTTATATAATTAAATATATAGGTTGGACTAAAATTAAGTAAGACATGGTTCCGAAGAACGTGTCTGTTGACCTAGCAGGTCCTTTAAGAAGAAATATTTAACCCTTTATTAATCTTACTTCTTTTTCTTTAGAAGTTTGTTAAGAATATTTTCGTCTTTTTCAAATTCTTTTTCGTCTTTTTTCAGATCTACTTCTTCCTCTTTTTCAAGCTCTTTTGCTTTTTCTAAAGCCTTTTCTTTCTTAAACTTCCAGAACATATTGTTTCCTCTGATTCTGAAATATAAAAATCTATCTTTTTTCTATTTTATGTGCGCAGTGAGTGCATTTCCATATTTCATACACATCTGTTTTGAATGAAAACGGAACAAGATAGCCTTCCTCACATTTAGGGCACGGCGGAAAAATACAACTCATGATACCACCACCTCCAAGAATTGATATTTTGTTTTAGTATTTAAAATTTTAGAAATTAAAGCGCAATCATAGCTTCCCCAACAACATAGCAAGAACCTGTTATAACCAATAAATCATCTTTTCCTAATATTGATTCTGCATATTTAACTGCTTCCTCAACAGTTTGTTTTATTTCATAATCTTTTTTGAATTTTTTAACCTCTTTGGCTAAATCTTCAGTCGAAACTGCTCTTTCGCTCTCAGGCTTTGTTATTATCACTTTTTTTGAGAATGGAACAATAGTTTCAATCATTTTATCTATTTTTTTATCATCTAAGATACCAATAATTAGGATAATGTTTTTATGAGCTAATTTTTCAAGCTCGTTTTTTAACACATTCATTCCTGCTTCATTATGGGCACAATCCAACAAAATATTTTTCTTATAGAAATCAAATCTTCCTGGAAATTCAACATATTCCAATCCTGTTTTTATTGCTTTGCTTGGCACTCTAAATCCTAACTCTCTCAAAGCAAGAACAGCTGTAACAGCTACTGATGCATTGGAAATCTGGAAATCACCCTGAAGATTAAGATCAACCTCAAAAAGATCAAAAATATCAATTTTATTGTTGTTTTTTCTTGCTTCCATCAATGGAACAAGTCTTGCATTACTTGTTTCACATGCTTCTTTTATTACTTTCAATGCTTCACCATCAGCGCCAGTCACAACAAGATTCTTCTCTTTAATAATTCCAATCTTCTCCATTGCTATTTTTTTAATGTTGTTTCCAAGATATTCAGTATGTTCCAAAGATATATTTGTTATCACAGAAACTATTGAATTAACAACATTTGTTGCATCCAATCTTCCACCCAATCCTACTTCCATAACAACAAAATCAGTTTTTTTCTCACTAAAATACACTATTGCCATAACAGTAATTGCTTCAAAAAACGTTAGCTTATGTTTTTCTATGTATGGCTTTAGATAATTCACTAATCTGACAATACTTTTTTCATCTATTTCATCATTATTTACAGTTATTCTTTCAGAAAACCTTGCAAGATGTGGGCTGACATACCTCCCAACTTTATATCCAGTACTTTCAAGAATTGAATCAATCATTGCACAAACAGAACCTTTTCCATTTGTGCCTGCAACATGTATTATTTTAAGATCTTTTTCAGGATTTTCCAGCATTTTAAGCGTATTTTTCATACTATCAAGTCCTAATTTCATCCCTCTTTTCTGCAGACTATAAAGATAATCCATTGCTTGCTCGTATTTTTCATATGTCCTCTCAAAATCCTCTACTTTTTCCCCGAATTTCATCCCTTGTTTTTTCTCATCCTCAAACTTTCCACCTAACCTCTTCATCTCAGCTTTTTTTTTGTAAAGTGTTTCTTCAATATCCTTTCTTATTCTCTTGCTTTCCCTTTTTATTATGCTCTGTATGTTGTCAGGAATCTTAATTTCATTCCTTTTATAAACCTCAATCAGCCTTTCAATCATCTGGGCTTCTAGCATAGGGTCATCCCTAGCATATTTGAGCATTAGAAGTCTGTATTTCACCTCTTTCATTATGTTATCTTCTTCCATGTTTTGACAGAAAGAACACTCTTTATGCTATTTTTAAATTTTTTGGTAACAGGTGTTTTCATCACTGTTAGTGGAGGAAAATACGTTATAGACGACAAACACATACCCAAAACCGAAAAATATATAAATAACTTATGTATCACCCCAAGTAAAAGGGGAGTGCTTAGAAGTATCAATTAGTATTGATAAGATCTAATTACGTGAGGTAATAGAATGATATCTACAATAAATAGACATGCTAGAGTATGCCCAGAATGCGGAAATCCAAAGGTTTCTCATAATAAGGAAAAGGGCGAGATAATCTGTATAGACTGTGGTCTTGTTTTAGAAGAAAAAATGGTCGATTTTGATAAAGAATGGAGAGAATTCGACTCAAATGACACATCACAAAGGAGAAGCGGTGCCCCAATGACTTATACTCAAGAAGACAGAGGTCTTGGAACCCAGGTTGGCGTAAAATCAGATCTGAGTAAGTTTGATAGGAGAACAAAACAGAAGTTCTATAGGTTCAGAAAATGGCAGAGCAGAGTTGCTTCTGGCTTAGAACATAATCTTAGAGAGGCATTAGCTGAGATAAAGAGAATATCATCTAATCTAAATCTTCCAAAAGTTGTTGAAGAGGAAGCTGCAAGAATATACACATTAGCAGCACAAAGAGGGCTTGTAAGAGGAAGAAGTCTGGAAGAGGTTGCAGCTGGCGCAATATATATCTCTTGCAAAATAAACGAAATTCCAAAGACACTGAATGAAATCTCAGATGTTTCAGGAATAATCAAAAATGAGATAATAAAAAACTCAAAATTTGTGGCAAGAGAGCTTAATCTGAAAGTGTTGCCTATAAATCCTGTTAATTATATCAATAAGTTTGCTTCTTATCTGGAGCTTTCACCAAAAACCCAGACAAAAGCAGTTCAGATTATACATAAGGCACAAAAAGAAGGCATGACATCAGGTAAAAGTCCTAGAGGAATAGCTGCCTCAAGCCTATATGCTGCTTGTTTAATCTGTGGTGAAAAGAAAACACAGAGCAAGATTGCAGAGATAACAGGCGTTACAGAAGTTACAATAAGGAATAGCTTCAAAGAAATGGCTGACAAGCTAAAACTCAGAAAGGAAGTTGAGAAAGGAAGCAAAATATTCAAACAGACTAAAGAAACAAAGAAAAAAGCAGTCACAGCTTAAATTTTTCTTTTATTTATTATATTTTATTTTTTAATCAATAACTAGTCCGCATTTCTTGCAGAATCTGTCACCATCTTTTAATTCAATCTCTGTGCTCTGGCAATCTGGGCATTCAGCTATCTTTTCCTCTCTTACTAAATGTCTCATTGATACCTGATTCCATGCTCCTGCCATATAGTTTTTGAAAGAAAACTGGTTTATAAAGGTTACTGATTTCGAAGAAATTAGTAACATAGAAAATCGAAGATTTTTGTATGTTTGGGATTTTCAAAAAAAATTTCAAACATAGAAAAAATTTATGTTTTTTCGTAGGTTATGGATTTCATAGAAATTCACTATTTCTTTATCGGAAAAACATAGCTCATTGTTATTTTTGCAGGTGAATTTATATTTAAGGTTGTATCATCAGATCCATTTGAACTAAAAGGTATTTTTTGATCATCGTTCACTCTAAGATTTAAATTAATGTTTATGTATCCAAGGTTTTTTGAACCATTTTTTATTGCTCTTCCATAATCTACCTCAATCAGATCAAGGAAATAACTCAATGAACTTATGTTCTGTTCAAAATTAGCAGGAAGATCTTCTATTATCCCTCTTTGTGTGTATATGGCCCCAAAATTGAACCAGTTAAAGCAAACCCTATGTTTTTCTCCATTGTAAGAAAACCCAAACCCAATTTTTGCTTCAATATCCAGCTGATCCGAATCAAATATCCTTGCTAGATTATTGTCTTTTTCAAATCCTTTAGATCCTTTTATCATTGTTTCTTCAAATTCATGGTAACCCCAATAATCTTCATAAGAAAATCTATTACTACCTATTTTTTTGCTGTAAGTAGCATCTATCTCCAGGTCAAGCCAATCAAAAGAAATAGTTGCACCACCACTTATGAAAAAACGATTATCATTCATTGTTCCTTCAAATGAACTATAATAAATTTCCTGATCTTCATGGATAAAATGTTCGCCATTACCGCCTGCTAACAAAACATAATAGGGTGATTTCATTATCCCTGTATTGAAAATTACGTTTGATATACTAAAGTGCTTGTGTTCCTTTCCTGTTAAGTCAGGCTCTTCATCATATCCTGGCTCTCTGCTGTCTCTGTTTTTGGAGTTTGGAATATCATTAATTGATTTTTTAGGAGTATAAGTTCTGGTTAACTCTTTTGTTTCAACTTCAGGCCCAAGATTATCAGTTATGTCTTCAAACTCTGCATCAACTGCATTCTCAACCATCCAATCTAATACTTTTTCCTTCTTTTTTGAAAAATTTCTTTTCTTCTTATCTTGTTCAGTAAATTCCCAATTCTCTCCTTTGTGATTTTCATATTTAATAACAAGGTTTCCACTTTCTTCTCCTTCACTTCTTTTCCAAGGAGTTGAGTCTTTTGCTCTCCAATTATTTTCAGTATAAACAATATGAATAGAATGAAGATTTTCAGTTGAAATTTTTCCACATGATCCTTGCCAACCAGTCATTTGCATTGTCTCGAACCCAACACTTCTTTTTAGCACAGCAGAAAGATTATTAGCAAGATTACAATTATATTTGTAAACATTAGCTAGGAACTCTTCAAAAGAAAGACTATCTGAGTTTGTTAATACCCACTCTTTAAAAACATTGTTTACTGATTTATTGTCTGTTGCATACCCAGCATTTCCTACATACTCATCTATTCCTCTGTCTGCAGATCTTTCATTTCCTTTTTTAAAATAATTCTTTGCTTTTTGATATCTTTTTGCGGCATCTTCAGGAACATCTGTGAAATCAAAATCATCTCTAAGCAATTTTAATAAATCATTTCCTTCAGTATCTGGAAACTCATTTGTAAACACAGTTCTGTAAGATAAAACCCCTCCTTCAATATCTTCTGAAAGATAAGCTATCATCTGTCCAATTGAATTTCTTTCTAATTTTTCAATATCAACAGGAACACCATTTATTGTTATTGTTGAAGGGTCAGGAACTTCTAATGTGTGATATGAGCTTGTGACTGGATACAACTCAATCATATTAGACGCTCCTTTATCCAAATTTATTTTCAAAACATGTCCATCTCCAGTGATCTTTGAGAGATCAAGTCCGTCAAATTCATGATAATCCAAGTATTTGCTGGCTTTTGGATGTCCTGTTGAAAGAATGTCAGAAACCTTATCAATTAAAAACAGGTTTTCACTTCCATCTCCGCACCATGGAGTATAAGTTGCAAAAGAATATTTAACAACCTCTTCTATTGGTCCATCTCCACCTTCTCTGTTAGTATAACCTAAAGCAATATCATTGTTTTTGCTTGCTCTAATTGTTTCTTCAATTGTATCTTGTTTAGCTGGTTCTGCTTTAGTGAAATCTGTTTTCCAAGCAGGATCTTTCTTTTCTGGTTTTTTATCCTCATACTTCTTGTCTGGTTTATTATCATAAGGCTTTTTTATCTTGCTTATTTCAGCTTTTACAGTTTTTTCCAAAGGGTCATCTTCTGGGTCAGGGCCTGCTGGGCTATCATTATAAACAAGATTATCATCATAAGATTGCACAGTATCAACGTGCAGAACAACAGGAACAGGCTCTTTAAGATCAGAATAATCCTTTTTAATATTGTTTAAAGCAATATTCCACATAATAGCAATAGAAGCAATTGTTCCCAAACCAATTCCACCATACTTAAGTATCTGATTTTTTTTTTCAAAATTGGTTTCACTACTATAATCTATGTAAGAATTTTCCCGGTTAACAGGGATTAAATTATCATCAATAGATTTTATCTGCCCCCTGTCGACCCTTTTATTAAAAAATGGTCTTTTAAACATATAGAGAATAATGTAAGTTCTAATATATAAACCTTTCTATTTTTTACCACCAGTTAGTGGTTAATTTAACTAAATATCAAATCTCTCTCTCTTTCGCTTAAATATTTACATTTGTTCTTTTTTAGGTCTCCAAGAGTGAGATTCCCAATTTTTATCCGCTTTAAGGATTTTACCTTCATTTCAAGCTTTGTAAGCATTCTTCTAATAATTCTATTTTTTCCTTCATGTATTGTTATTTCAATCAAATTATGGTTTATTTTTTTAACTTTTGCAGGACTTGTTCTTCCATCATCCAACATTATTCCTTTCTCTATCTGAGAAACCCTATTATCAGCTATTTTTGTGTATAAACTAGCTAAATATGTTTTTTTGATCTCATATCTTGGATGCATTATCTTATTTGCAAAAGTTCCATCATTTGTAAATAAAAGAATTCCTGATGTGTTGTAATCAAGCCTTCCGATTGGGAAAACCCTTTCTTTTACATCAATATATTTCATTACAGTCGGATATTTAGGGTCAGTTAGTGCTGTTACACAACCAACTGACTTATGTAGCATTAAATAAATTGTTTTTTGTTTTTTTACTGCTTTATTGTCAACAGAAATCTCATCTTCATCAGTTGCTTTATCTCCAAGAATTATTACTTTGCCATTTACTTTAACTCTTTTTTCTTCTATAAGCTTCTCAGCTTTCCTTCGAGAGCAATAACCATAATTGCTCAACAGTTTTTGAACTCTATCCATAAGAATTGAGGATTGTTGTTTCTTAATAAGTCTTTTCCCCTAATGTATTAGGTTTTGAAAAAGAACCAGCAAAGCTTTAAAAATAACTAGCAATTTGTTGTTTTTTATGCCAGAAGATAATGATGACAATGATGATATAGAAACCGATGAGTTTGTTGTTCCTACCTTAGATGCTTATGGTCCATGTTTTGTTGCTTCTGTTATTTATGGTGACCCAAATGCTCCTGAGGTTAATGTTTTGAGAGAATATAAAAACAAGGTTCTTGGAAAGAGTTATCTCGGAAACAAGTTTATTGATTTTTATTATAGTGGAGCAGGCCAAAAAGCGGCAGAGTTTATACGAACTAATCTAGCAGATTTAATTCCAACAATGAAGAGAGGATTAGATCATCTGGTTCAAAAGTACCAGAAAAACCTTAAAAAGAATTAATAGCCCTGCCCGGATTCGAACCGAGGTCCTTCGGCCCAGAACCGAAGATGATTGACCACTACACTACAGGGCTCAAATGTTTCGTCATTTGATACCGAAGTGCGACTCCTAGTCTTCGACCGGAGTCCCACACAGTGATTCAAATGTACTTCTTCTTCGAAGCTTGATGAAACAAAAATGTTAAATCCACAACCTTTATAAATACTGACTTTTTTCTATTGGTTACGAGAGAAAGAAAAAAACGCTTTTTTTCTCATCAGATTGAGAATAATAAAATGACAAAGATGAAACCTTTGTTGCCAAGTCTAAGGGAAAAGAAAAGATATTTGGCATTTGAGGTAATATCAAATAAGAAAATAGGGGATTTTTCTCACCTATCAGAAGCATTCTGGAGTGAATGTTTGTCCTATTTAGGAACCTCTGGAACAGCTGATGCAGGAGTATGGCTCTTGGCTGATATGTGGGACGAGAAAACACAAAAAGGATTGATTAGAATAAATCATAAAAATGTTCATAATGTAAAAACCGCATTGACACTAATGCAAAAAATAAACAGACAAAATGTCATTGTAAAAAGCTTAGGTGTCAGCGGAATATTAAAAAAAGCAAAAGATAGATATCTAGCGGGGTAAAAAAATGCAACCGATGCCACATCAAATAATGGGTTATGATAGAAATATAACAATGTTTAGTCCAGATGGACGACTATTACAAGTAGAATATGCTAAAAAAACAGTCAAACAAGGCTCTTCAGCAATAGGAATAACATGCAAAGATGGTGTTGTTTTGTGCACAGATAAGCGTGTTGTTGACAGTTTAGTTGTGCCAGAAGCTCTGGAAAAGATATTTCAGATTGATGAGCATATTGGCGCTACTGCTTCTGGAATATTATCAGATGCAAGAGTGTTAATTGAGATGGCTCAGGTAAAGGCACAGCAACATAGAGTTACGTATGACACTCCTATTGACACATTAACTGTTGTAAAAGATATTTGTAATCTAAAACAATTAACAACACAGAGCGCAGGTTTTAGACCTTTTGGTGTTTCAGTTTTAGTGGCAGGTATTGACAATGGTACTCCAAAGCTGTTTGAGACAGATCCAACAGGAATCTATTTCCAATACAAAGCAACAGCAATAGGAGAAGGAGAAACAGAGATTGAGGAAATATTGCATAAAGAATTCAAGGAAGATATGTCAATTGAAGATGGAATAAAGCTTGCTGTCAAAGCACTTGTAAAAACGCTGGACAAGAGCTTCAACATAGACAGGTTGGATTGTGTTTATATAACAGCAAAAGACAAGAGATTTACAAGATTAACAAAAGAGGAATTAAGCAAATACTTAGGAAAAGCTAAACATTAAAATGTCATTAACTCATGAAAAGGTTTCTTTTAACCTTGCAAAACTGAAGAAAGCAGGAAACAATTTTGAAATTGTTATTGATTCTGATAAAGCAATGGAATACAAGCAAGGAAAAGATGTTGACTTGTTAGATGTTCTTAAAGATGAAAAAGTATTTTCAGATGCACAAAAAGGTCTTCTTGCGTCAGAGCATGCAATGAAAGAAATCTTCAAAACTTCTGATTCATTAGAAGTTGCTAAGATTATTCTGAAAGATGGAGAAGTCCAGTTAACAGCAGAATACAGAGCAAAAGTTGTTGAGGAGAAGAGAAGAAAAATAATTGAATTGATCCATAGAAACGGGGTTGATCCAAAAACACATCTTCCTCATCCAGTAACAAGAATAGAGAATGCATTTGCAGAGGCAAAAGTGCATATAGATCAAAACAAAAGCGCTGAAGATCAACTTCAGAATATTCTGAAGGAATTAATGGTTGTGTTGCCAATAAAATTCGAAATGAAGGAAGTGGCAGTAAAAATACCATCAGAATACGGCGCAAAATCATATTCAATTCTCAAGAGTTTCGGAAGAATCCTGAGAGATGATTGGCAGACAGACGGCTCATTAATAGCTGTTATTGAAATAGCTGCCGGATTAGAACAAGAGTTTTATGATAAACTCAATGATCTCACACATGGAGGTGTGGAATCAAAAGTACTAAAAATAATATAGTGGTGAACTAAATGGGAAAATTAATTATAAAAGAAAAAGAAGTTGTGGTTCCAGGAGATGACCTTGCTGAAGGCATGGATTATTTACCAGGAAACGGAACTTACAGAGATGGAGAAAAAATCGTGGCCAGCAAGCTAGGATTAGCAAGTGTTGACGGAAGAGCTGTAAAAATAATAGCACTTTCAGGACAATACTCTCCTAAAAGAGGAGATACAGTAATAGGAAAAGTGATCGATGTCACAATAAATGGATGGAGATTTGAAATAAATTGTGCATACTCATCAATGTTATCAATGAAGGACGCAACCTCTCAGTTTATTCAGAGAGGAGCAGATCTAACACAATATTATAACATAGGAGAATGGGTTACTGCAACCATAACCAATGTGACAAGCCAGAAGCTTATTGACCTGACCATGAAAGGTCCAGGATTAAGAAAGCTTGTTGGTGGACGAATAATCAAAGTGAGTCCAAGTAAAGTTCCAAGAATAATTGGAAAGATGGGTTCAATGGTCACAATGATAAAAACACAGACAAACTGTAGAATTACTGTTGGTCAGAACGGACTTATATGGCTCCAAGGAGAACCAAAAGACGAGATTCTGGCTGCAGAGACAATAAAAAAGATTGAAAGCGAATCTCATATTTCAGGATTAACTGAAAAAATAGAGGCTTTCTTAAAACAGAAAACGAAGTGATAAAAATGAGTTATAAAAAAAGATTCGATAAAAGAGAGCTTGATCAAACAAGACCAATGGAGGCAAAAGCTGGTGTTATTGACAGAGCAGATGGCTCTGCATACTTTAAAATAGGAAACACAGAAGCTTATGTAGCTGTTTATGGTCCAAGAAACTTACATCCAAGATTCTTACAGGATCCTGAAAAAGGAGTGCTTAGGGTTAATTACAACATGATGCCCTTTTCCGGTTCAGGAGAAAGAGTAAGACCTGGATTAAGCAGAAGATCAAGAGAAATATCAATGGTTACAAAAAACGCATTGCTTCTTACTCTTGATTTAAAGGAGTTTCCAAACTCTGTGGTTGATGTATTTGTTGAGCTTCCACAGACAGATGCAGGAACAAGATGTGCAGGAATATGTGCAGCATCCATGGCTCTTGCTGATGCAGGAATCCCAATGAAAGAGATGGTTTCTGCTGTTTCAGTTGGAAGGGTTGATGACAAGATTGTTGTTGACCTTGGCTATGCAGAAGAAGCATATGAGGATGGCCCTGTGGCAGATGTGCCAATAGCTGTTCTTTCAAGAAGCCAGAAATTTTCTTTGCTTCAGATGGATGGTGAGATCTCAAAAGATGACCTTAAAAAAGGACTCGAAATGGGAAGAAAAGCCTGCAAAGAGATACATGAACTACAGAGAAAAGCACTAAAAGATAAATACAGTACCGGTGATAAAAAATGAATAGTCAAAAAGATTACATGATGAAGTTCCTAAATTCAGGAACAAGGTTTGACGGCAGAAAACTTGAAGAATACAGAAAAGTTAGTGTTGAGTATGGAGTTTCAAAGAATGCCGAAGGATCTGCAAGAGTTAAGATCGGAAAAACCGAGGTTCTTGCAGGAATAAAGTTATCTGTTGGAAAACCATTCCCAGACACACCTAATGATGGTGTTCTGATGGTGGGCGCAGAGCTTATACCAATGTCAAACCCTGAATTTGAATCAGGACCACCAGGAATTCAAGCAATAGAGCTTGCAAGAGTGATTGACAGAGGAATTAGAGAATCAAAAGCAATTGATATAAGAAAACTCTGTATAGAAAAAGGAGAAAAGGTCTGGTTAATGTCTGTTGACATTGTTCCGGTAAATGATGATGGAAATCTTTTCGATGCAGCAGGACTGGCAACAGTAGCAGCATTGAAAGACACATTGTTTCCAAAGTATGATGGAGTAGAGATCAATTACAAGGAAAAAACAAAAGAAGGACTCCCAATGTCAAAAGAACCTATCTCAATAACTGTGATAAAAATAGGAGATAAATTACTTATAGATCCTACAACAGATGAAGAGAAGATGATTGAAGCTAGACTTACAATTGCTAGCATAAAAGACAAAACAATCTGTGCATTACAGAAAGGCGGTGAAGACCCTTTGACATTAGAAGAGATAGATCAAATGGTTGAGCTTGGTCTTAAAAAAGCAGAAGAACTGCATAAACTCTTATAGAGGTGATTTTATGACTGAACTAGAGAAATACTCAAAGTATGAAAGAGCAAGGATGATTGGAAGTAGAGCATTACAGATATCTATGGGTGCACCTTTTATGGTTAATTTAAGTGACAATGACTTGAAGAAGATTAAATACAATCCTGTGGAAATTGCAAAACTTGAGTTTAACAAAGGAGTTTTACCAATTACTGTTAAAAGACCTTTGCCAAAATCCAAAGTAGAAGAGAAATAATTTTATTTTTCTTTCTTAAATGCTCTGCTGAAGAGATTACCAACATCTTTTACTTTTTTCTTATAATTTAATTTAGAATGTTTTTCTTTTGGAGTTTCAGCAGGCTTGATATCAGGCATCTCTTCTTTTATATCTTTTTGGTAGTCCTCTAAAGATGGAAGCTCAAGAGAAGCTGTTTCATCATGGAAAGAAGGAAGCTCGCTTCCGAATCCCTCAACTTCTGTTTTTTCTGGGTTTGGATCTTGTTTTATTACATTCTTTGGCTTTTCAGGCTTTAGGCTTTCAGGAATCTTTATTTCTAGTTTTACACCCTTTGTTTTCTTTATTTCTCTTATTTTGTATATAACAAAGCCAGCTAACCCAAGAATAACAGCTATTATTAAGACCTGTACATATGGGTTACGTTTTTTCTTTTTTTCAAAAACTGATTCAGAAACCTCTTCTACTGGTTGACAGTCAGCTGAGCATATGGTTTCATCTTCCCCTTCATCACAGATACTATTCCCACACAAGATTGATATTACATTTAATTTTTTTTCTAGATTTCCTGATTCTGTTGCACTACTCCATTTTGATACAAATGTAAATTCTCCATTTGATGCTGGTGAAATAGGAACAGTGTATGTTATCTCTGGAGATGCTTCCGATGGTGTGAAACTCCAGTTGTAAACATTATTGTTTTTGGTTAATATCTGAGCCTGTGCTTCTGTTGCACCAATCACAACCCAGTCAGAAATCTCAAAATTAATAGGAAGCAGCTCGATAACTGATATTTTTGCCCCAATATTAGCGTCTATCACACTTATTTTAACTGTTATATCTTTCCCTGAATTTGTAAATGTGGGAATGTCTTTTGTTATGTTTAGCCCAAGAGCAAGATTTATTGAAATCAGGAATAATAATGGATAAAAAACAACTTTTTTCATCTAAATACCTCTTTTTTTATTTTTTAGTTATTTATGTTTAAATTGTTTTTGGTTTTAGAAAGCTATAAATAAGAAACTTGAATACTTTGTTTCTATGAATGAGATAACAAAAGAAAAGTTAGAGAAGTATTTTGATGTTACAGATAGAGCTCTTAAGAAAGTAAAGATAGCTAAAGAGCAAAAGATCAATTGGAAAGAAAAAGCTGAAGATTTCTTAGATATGGCTCAAAGATACTTTAAGGATGCAAAATATTTTGAGGAAAAAGGTGAGATAGTGAATGCATTTGCAGCTTTGAACTATGCACATGGCTGGTTAGATGCAGGAGCTAGATTAGGATTATTTGATGTAGATCATGATTCAACATTGTTTACTGTTGATTAACTCTAAAGTAGTAATCTTTTTAAAGTAGATATTATTCTTGTGTGGATATGAAAGATAAAACTCCTATGCTGATGGACATTGTTCAAAAACTTGCATTAGATATGGATGTTATACTTCAAAAGGAATCAATTGAATCACTTCGGGAGAAAGAGTTATCTGAACTTATGAAATTTTATGACGGCACTCATGTCCAGTTTAACGAAGATACATATGTTAATGCTTTAGCAGGAAAAAACGAGAGATATTCTTTTTCATATATTGGTGTTGGACTAGTCGCAAACAGGCACTATGAAGCATGCTACATAACAAAACCAAATAATGCATCTATTTTATTAACAAATGAAAAAGTTGATGGTATTTATTCAAATGAAACTAAAATCCATATTAAAGACCCATCTTATCATGATAATCTAAAAGAATTTTTAGATTCTACCATTAATACTCCACTTTGGGGGAATGTTCCTGATAAATTAAACATAACTAAGGGGGGTGTTAGTTGGGAAATTGACCAGCACTGGAAACAAGAAGTGTCTAAACTTTTACATAATTTTATTTTTTGATTCTTGGATATATTCCTGTTTTAATAAAAACTTTATCTGTTCTGGCTGCTATTCCTTTTTCTTCTTCAGCCATTTTTTTAGAATTCATTTTTGCTGTGGCTAAACATACTAACTCGTTTTTTAATGTCATAACAGCAACTTTATCATCTTTTTCAATTCCAGATTCTAATTCTGAGATTCCAGGAACACCTAAATCTCTACCATGACTTAAGCTGTCAACTGCAGAATCCATAACCCAGATTTTTGACAGATGATGCACAGCATATTCAACTGGTTTTATGCACCCTCTTATGAGTTTTTCATCTCCTTTTTTCCAATAATGGAAAGCATCACTTAACTCATGCAGTGTAACTAAGCTATCCTGATTAAAAGGACCTGCTTTTGTTCTTCTTAACTCTGCCATGTGCGCGCCTGAATCAATGCTTTTCCCAATATCATGGCATAATTTTCTAATATATGTTCCTGCTTCGCATCCTACCCTGAATAAAATATCTCTTCCATCTATCTCCATAACATCAATGTAATAAATTGTTCTTTCTCTTTCTCTTCTTTTTACAGAACTTTTGATTGGAGGAAGCTGTTTTATTCTTCCTATAAAAGCATCAAACACTTTTGTTATTCTTTTTTCAGGAATATCATTATGAAAATGCATTATTGTAACATATTCTTTTCCAGCAGGCAATAATGTCTGAACTATTCTTGTTGCCCTGTCCAAAGCAACTGGTAAAACACCTGTAACATTTGGGTCTAATGTGCCTGAATGCCCTGATTTCTTTATTTTTAGAATTTTTTGAACAAAAGCACTTATTTGATGAGAAGTAGGACCCTGTGGTTTGTCAATATTCACAACACCATAATCTATTAGCTCTTCAACAGTTCTTTTCTCAGGATCTTTTCCAAATTTGTCAGATGTCTCAGACTTCTTTCTAACTAATACTTCTCTTTTTACTTCTTCAAACGGTAATTTCATAGAAAGAAAGAAAAAGAATTTTCTTTATAAGTTTTGTTAAAATTTATTCTTGGTGGAATGGGCAGCCTTCCATTTTATCTTTATCCATGTATTTGTGCATACCACAACCGCCTTTATACTGTCCAGCCCAACTCTTTCCAAATAAACTGTACATTTTCATCTTAATATTTTTCCACTCAGAACCCTGCTTTTTGAATTCTGTCATCTCACTGAAAAACTCTTCTTTTTGCTCATCAGTCATGCTGTTGTGCATACCACAACCTGTCATCTCACCATCATAACTCTCTTTGTGCATGCCTTTCCAATCTTTTGTTCCATCAGCATGCGCAAATGCTATTCCTACAATTGATACAAGTGCTAAAGTGAGCACAACACCAATAACCATGATTTTTTTATCCATTTTTTATTACCCCACTAATCTAAATCAAAAACACAGATTCTTTATAAATTTTTTTAAAAATAAACCCTCATGATTGTTATTACTGCTCCTGCCATTAATGGAATCATTATGTTGTCATCTATTTTATCATTCAGCATTTTTAGTTCCAGAACCTCAAAGAATATTGCAACAAATGAGGCAATAAATGCTTCCAAAGGATTCACAAACAGCATTGCGCCGATAAAACCTGCAAGAAATGCAACTATTGAACCTTCAATAAACTTTTTCTGACTAAATGGCTTTGGATGTTTTATGTTTCCAAATGGCCCAATCAATGCTCCAAAACTATCACCTAAAGCAAGAATCATTATGGCAGCTAATGCAATATCTTTCTCAAACAACAATAAACTGATTAATACTCCAAAAACCCCAAACAATACACCCTTACCTGGAAAAACCTTCAGAACTTCTGGCCTTTCAAACCTTTCAAGAAACCAATAAATAACAGGTATTTTGTGCTTTAATGATGCTGCAGATAAAAAAAATCCAAAAACCAACAACCCTATGAGAAAAAAACTACCTATAATATCAAAATAAATCAGCACAACAG
>JABMPP010000018.1 GCA_013202955.1 Candidatus Woesearchaeota archaeon
AAGTGAGTATAATCAAATACATCCTGATTTCCATAAGCAGACTTCAGTTTTCCTTCAAAAGCTTTTACTGGATATTCCCTAAGGTGCGGACGTCTGAGCAAACTTAGTATCTCTCCATCTAATGTGATTTCACTAACCCCCTTGTTGATATTGTCACAATGGTAAAGCAATTAGAAAGAATTTATAAATCTTTCTTCAAGAGTAGTTAATCGGAAGTATTAAATAAATAGGGTGTATTACTTAATAAAATGAGCCCACATATTGGTGAAGTAGTAAATAACGAAGTTAGATTAAGAAACATTGAAAGGAATAGCAAGAAATTAATGATTTTGGTAAATAAAACTTCTACTAATTCTGAAGAAAGAGAGCTTATGATTGATGTAATTTCGAATAATCTTCTGAAATTTAGAGAATTAACTAAAGATTACGTTGGTAAGCAGATAGAGAATGCTCAAAGAATATATTATAGAATCCAAGATTACGCCAAAGAGAAATTAAATAAGCCTGAATATGAAGAATTATTCTCAACTTAAAACAAATAACTAAGCTTTTTATATGAATAATAATCTTTCCTTAGAAAGAAGGGGTGACTATATGATTACCAGTGGTGTATTGATAAATGGACTCTCAAGAATTACAACAGAGAACAGAGATAGGAAGAGGTAGGTCTGGAATAGTTTTCGATGATGGAAAAAAGATTTTCTCATCTAATGATTCTATTGCAAAACTGGTTAACTATATTTTTTTAGGAGCACCTAATCCTTATACTTGGAATGAAGATGCAATCATAAGTGCTCATCTGAAAAGAGGAATTCTTAATGAATTAGTTCCTTATTGGCTTGGTTCAAAAGTAAAGATGTCTGATTCTTTTGCAACTGTTTGGGATGATGAATTAATGGCATATGGGTTAGAAGTTGATCTGATAAATGGAAGACACGCTTCTTTGCATCATCCTTTTTCCGAGAATAAGGAACAAGAATTAGAAGAGTTAGTGAATAAGGTGATGAAACCTTTGCAAAAAAAGCTGTATGAATCTGGTTTTGATGGTATGATGTGGCAGACAGGATTTGGAACACCAAATGCACTGAGTAACTTTATGTTAGAGGACAATAATGGTAAAAAAAATATATGGGCATGGATTGATCCGGAATCTGGTGTGCCTGCTTTATTTCCTTTAGATATATTCAAGCTTTTTTCTTTTTATCTGCCTGTTTCGTTCAGAAATAGACGGCCTTTATTTGATGATGTTGATACAAAAAAACTGGAATCATATCTTATCACACACAAGGAAGATCTTGAAGAAAAATTAGGTTCTGACAATCGTATTGCACTGATTAATAATTTAGAACTTTTAGCTCATCATCAGGAAAAATGGAAATCTACACCAAGAGTTGAGGGAAGTATAACCTATAACCTAAAAAAAGAAAAAATAACTGAAGAACAAGCTTCATGGTATTATCAGCATCCTTATCATTGGTATGGTAGGGAATCTTTGAGAGTATTAAAGAAACTGCCAGAAAAACTTTATGAGGTATCTAAAGATTTTATTGAAAAAATAGTATCAAAAAGCTGGGAAGCAATTAAGAACAGTCCTGAATTCATTATTAATAGAGAATACAGATCTCAGATAATCAGGGATTATGTTGATGAAAGAATCAATGCATGGGAAGAAAGAAAACAATTAAACACTGAACAGGCGAATAATCTTCGGGAACAATTAAAAGAAGAACAAACAAGTGAATACTTATCAGACTTCTTTTTTCTTTTAATGGCAGTAAAACCCGTTGAAAAGTTTATACTTGAACCATTTGTGCTTCCTGGATTATATATAGCAGGAGTTATTGATGGAGAAACATTGATCTGGAGCGAACTGTTATTGGGAAGCTTTAATCGTTCTGTTTATACTGGTTTTAGAAAAGCCCAAGAATTATTCAAACCTAAGGAACAAAGAAAACCAAGAGGTTTGGCTTTTTTAACTGGATTAATCCCTACAGCAGGAAGCCTTGCTTATCCAGTTCAAATGATGTATTCTGATGCCAGTAAACGTACAGAACTAGCAGAATTCATGATTTATGATACTTTTACAAGAGTCGGAGCAAACATTCCTATCTATGGCGGAAAAGACACAAGAACAGAACACTTCTTCAACCACATACCAGACATAATAATCAGAAATAGAAAAGATTTGGGTTAATTATAGTTTATAGCCAATTCTAAGGTTTATAGCCAAAGCCAGAAATAACTAAGCTTTTTAAAACAAATATAATTATTAATTAAAATGTCTATAAATCATTTATTGGTGGATTTAGGAGGACCTCAAAATATTGGAGGACTTATGAGAGATTTATATGAATTAAGTGGTACAGATTCTAAACTTTTTATATATGATCCAAGAGACAAACTTAATACACTCTATAATGATATTCTTTCTGCTTCAATAGGTTTATTAAGTGAAGGAAGGCATGAAATTGTTGAAGACATTAATAGTTTTCTTGAAACTTACGAAAGCAGAGTAATTATTGCAGATGTAAGTAAAGATGCAATTTCTTTATCTGAATTTCATTTTGAAGAAAATGATTTGATTTTGTATGGTAATGAAAATAGGGGGTTTTATAATGAAGAATTATTACAAGTAGTGGATACAAAAAATGTGGATCATTCTATTATTGTGCCCATGCAAGCAAGTCCAAGAGTTTTACCTCCAACAAATAAAATTGTAGCACCCAATTATAATATTTATCCAAATCTAAATGTTAGAACAGCAGCCACAATAATTGCTTATACTGCTTTAAAACAATTAGGTTATTTTAAGAATTTTAAATTATAAGCTTCAGAAAAATAAAATGAAAATAGCAGAATTTAGTTTATAGCCAATTCTAGGGTTTATAGTCAAAGCCGTTTTTCCAAAATCTTTAAATAGAATTTATCTTTAATTAATTAGATGGAATACTTAATAATTGAGATAATCTTAATCTTAATAACATTTCTAATTCACAGACATTATAAGATAAAGATATTCAAATCAAAAAAACAAATGCTGTTTTTTTGGATTTTGGTTTCTATAGGCGGTGTTATTTGGGATAATTATGCTGTATACAGAGGACATTGGCTTTATCCTGGAAAAGGCACTATTGGGGTGAATATTGGGTTGATTCCATTAGAAGATTATATATTTATGTTCTTGGTTGGTTATGGTTTTCTTGTTTTATACACTGTTTCAAATAAATTAACTGATGAATATAGAGCCAGAAAAAGAAAGTAAATATTGATTTATTTTCTATCATCATCAAAAAATTCATAATAAGATAATATTGAACTTGTGAAAAGTATAAACCAAAAGAATAATTCTTCAAATGGAAAGGTGTATCCTAAAAGAGTTACCATACCAATAAATTGGCCATCTGGAAAACTCCATTGACCAAGTTGCAAAGCTGTTAATTCAAACAATAAAAATAACACAAAAAAATATACTCCTGTTTTTACATATTTAGATAGCAATCTTGGAAAATATGAAAGAAAAGTTATTGCTGGAATAAAAAGTAGAATAAAACCAAACCAAAAATAATAATAAGGGATAAATAAAAATTCAGGTTTTGTAAAATAAAAAGTGAAAAATAAAATAAAGACGAACATTAAGATAAAAATAAAATATTTCATTCTTGTATCAATAAGTTCATGTTTTCCCTTATCCCAAAAATGTTCATAATAAATAACAATTGCATAGATCACTAAAAAACCGAAAACTACATCTTCAAGTGGAACTTGTCCAAGAATTCTAAATGGAAAAATAGTGGAACATTCCACGATTTGTTTAGGTGAGCAAGGTAATCGATGACAATAACAGGAATAGTAATAATAAATGCAAAAATTGCAGTTTTTGCAATCATGTGCTGAGTTCTATATGAAAGCCATAAACTAGGTAGTCCGAAAAAAAGAAGAGTTGAAACTATCAAAGAAGCATTGATTGAAAGAGAAACAATTACTGCAATTATTGGAAAAACAATCAGTAAAAAAATATCCAATTTCTTTAATTTACTTTCATCAATCATTATGAAATCTTTATTATTGCATTATAAATATTTTTCTAAAAATCATTTACAAATAAAATGTCTGACAATATGGAAACATATGTATTTGGGATGGTAAAAGAAAAACCAATGAAATAGCTTACAAGACATAAACAAATACTTTATAGCCAATTCTAGGGTTTATAGCCAAAGCCAAGAAACCAAAACCTTTATATAGAACTGCTTATTCATGTTTTTACTGATTTTGATAAATTTTGAGGGTGATATAAATGGCAGAACAACAGGTACAACCTATATTTATTATGCCTGAGGGCACACAAAGAAACACTGGGAAAAATGCCCAGAGAACAAACATTATGGCAGCTAAACTGGTTGCTGAGACTGTAAGAACAACTCTTGGACCTAAAGGAATGGACAAGATGCTGGTTGATTCTATGGGAGATGTTGTTATAACAAATGATGGTGTTACAATTCTTGAAGAAATGAATATCGAACATCCATCTGCAAAGATGATTGTAGAGATAGCAAAAACCCAGGAAGATGAGGTTGGAGACGGCACAACAACAGCAGTTGTTATAGCTGGTGAATTATTAAAGAAAGCAGAGGATCTCTTAGATCAAAATATACATCCAACAGTGCTTGCAAAAGGATACAGATTAGCCTCTGAAAGAGCACATGAGATTCTGAATAATATGGCTCATTATATAACAGAAAAAGATACTAAAATTCTAAAGGACATTGCAATGACAGCAATGACTGGTAAAGGTGCTGAATCTTCAAAGGAAAAATTATCAGAGCTTGCAGTTGAGTCTGTAAGAACTGTTGCAGAAAAAAATGACAAGGAAACAACAATTGATCTTGAAAACATAAAGATAGAGAAGAAGGTTGGGGAATCTGTTGATGATTCTGAGTTAATACAAGGTATTGTGATAGACAAGGAAAAAGTCCATAGTGGAATGCCTAATGTTATAAGAGGAGCAAGAATTGCTTTAATAGATTCTGCAATTGAGATAAAAAGCACTGAGATGGATGCAAAGATACAAATAAGTGATCCAAGCAAAATGCAGGAATTTCTGGATATGGAAGAGAACATGCTGAAAGATATGGTAAACAAAATCGAAGAATCAGGTGCAAATGTTGTTTTTTCCCAAAAAGGAATAGATGATATGGCACAGCATTATCTTGCAAAGAAAGGAATTTTCGGAGCAAGAAGAGTTAAGAAAAGTGATTTAGAAAAATTATCAAAAGCAACAGGAGCAAACATAATAACAAAAATCGATGACTTGACAAAGAATGATTTAGGAAGTGCTGGAGTTGTTGAGGAAACAAAAGTTGGAGATGAAGATATGACTTTTATCAGAGAATGCAAAAATCCAAAAGCTGTTACCTTATTGATAAGAGGCGGAACAGCACATGTTATTGATGAAGTAAAAAGAGCAATGGAAGACGCAATAGGAGATGTTGCAGCTTCTCTAAGAAATGGAGGAGTTGTTGCAGGAGCAGGTGCACCTGAGATGGAGCTTGCAAGACAGCTAAGGAAATACGCTGACTCATTGTCTGGAAGAGAGCAGTTAGCAGTTCAGGCATTTGCAGATTCAATGGAAGTTATTCCAAGAACTTTGGCAGAAAATGCAGGATTAGATCCTATTGATGTGCTGACAGAGCTAAAAGCAGCTCATGACAAGGGAAACAAATGGGCA
>JABMPP010000019.1 GCA_013202955.1 Candidatus Woesearchaeota archaeon
ACAATAACATCTTAGAGGTTAAAATGAACATCCTCGCCCTAAAGGACGAGGTATCATAGATTAAGAAAAATGGTTAAGACTAAGTTGTTTGGGAAAATTCCAGCCATGATGGCTGTCATTGATGTAGGCTTGAATTACATCTGTAGTGACATTACCAACAGAGCGAAAAAATTTTCCAGGACTCCAAAAATGGCCTTTACGAAAATGTCGACGCAACCAAGGATGCTGACGAAAAAGCTTGAACGAGCTACCACCTTTCAAGAGTTGGAGAGCTTTAGCAATACTCATAATCGGCGGAAGACCAACAAAAATATGCACATGGTCGGGTTCGACCTGCAGCTCGAAAATTTCGATGTTGTGAGTGTCAGCAATTTCGCGCAAAAACTGTTCGCAATGGTCGCGAACAAGTGCAAACTTAAAGGGATCTCTAGCATACTTCGGTTTCCATACAAGATGGAACACATTTTGTCCAACACTATGTCGATACTTAGTAAGTCCTTTCATTTTTACTTTCCTCCGCGCTTTTTTTTGCGAAGCTCACGCTGCTCATATGAAGTGAATGAGTGCGCCAGCTACGCTACGCACTCATTTCATTATCACAATAATAGAAGTAATTTACGGAGGTTAGGGACTCGTGCTAAAGCACGAGGTATCCTTTGTATGTAATGAAAACAAAATACATAGAATACAACACTAATAGAACTGCTCTAATAAAAGAAACTTTAACACTATTAGATTTGTATGTTAAATATGAGGATTGGAAAAGAGTTGGAAAAGATGTCTATGAACTCAACGTATTAATGAAGAATAGCAAAGCAATGCAAGATAAAATTTATTCAATAATTAAAAAAAGATATATTGGATCAGAGTCAGAATTTTCAATCACGCCATTCATAAAAATAGCTAATAGTAAATTACCTATTGAAATTAAAAGCCAATGTATGTATTTTGAATTTGGATCAAAAGATCCACTCGTATTAGATATAGCATCAGGAGTTTTATTTGAAAGATATAAAAATGGATACAACAGCGTATCAAAAGAACATATAGAAGAATTTCTAAAGAAGCAAGAAAAGGAACATTCAGAATTAAAATCTTGGGCAGTTACAACTCGAGCAAGATTCATAAGACATTATTTGTCTACCATAAAAGAATTTGGTACTTTGAAAGGATCTTTGATAAAGGAATTTAACAAACCATACTTGCCAGTTGAGTCATTCCTATATATGCTACACTCAATATCTGAAAAAACAAACAATAACAGAGAAATTCTAACCGCAATCGAATGGCATTTATTTTTGATGGATGCTGATGATGTTAAGGTATCATTAAGAGATGCTGGAAAACAAGGTTATTTGAGTTTTGAAGAGAAAGGTAATACTGTAAGTATAAATCTTCAACATAAATCATTGGAGGAATTCACAAATGCAATTATTAGAACGTAAATCAGATGAGTTATTGAAGCTCATTGTTGAGGATTATGAAAATATTGGAATCCATTCAGGAGTTCCATTTGTCATATATACTTATCCACCTGAACTTGAAACTGAAGCTATTAAAGAAGTTAAAAGATTAGGAAAAAAGCTTGAAAAAAATAATAAGAAAACTATACTAATCCGTTTTGATGAGTTATTTAGAAAATTCACTGAAGAAAGTATTGGTGATTTAGAAGAACTCTATAAACTTGAAGAAGAGAATCGAGACTCATTAAAAAGAGCAATTGCTAAAGAAATTGGAGACAACATAATTAAATACATAATTGAAGAATCTGAAAAATCACCAGATAAAGTTATATTTCTTTATAGAACTGGAGCAATACACCCAGTGCTAAAAGTTCACTTATTAATGGATGCATTTGAAAATAAAATCAAAGCACCACTGGTATTATTATATCCTGGATCCTCTGATAAGAAAAAACTCAGATTCCTAAACAAGGATATTCCAGAAGAAGGATATTATTATAGAGCAAGAATACTATGAGGTAAAAAAAATGAAAGTTAAAGAATTATTCAAATTTCCAATTGAAAGAAAAATAGAATCAGTTGTAAAAGTAAATGATGAAGATGCTGAGAAAGTACGACAAGAAATGGAAGAATATGTCGTAACAAATGCACTTGAAATACATTATGACAACATATTGGAAAAAATATTAGACTCAAAAGAACAACCAACCAGAGATATAGGTGTATGGTTATCGGGTTTTTTCGGATCAGGTAAATCATTATTTATGAAAAATTTAAGTTATATTCTTGAAGGGAAAAAAATAGGTTCAAAGACTGCTTCAGAAATATTTTTGACAAAATTAGAAAACAGCATGACTAAAGCAAACCTTTCAACAATAAACGGTTCTATGAAAATCAGACCTATTTTGTTTGAAATTAAAAGTCAAGAAGATCAAATGAATCCCGATTCAATTGTAGAAATACTGTATAGACAATTCAATAAATCCTTTGGATTCAGCGAACAAGTCTGGATTGCTGAGCTTGAAAAAGAATTAATTGATGCTAATAAATATGAAGAATTCAAGAATGAAATCAAGAAAGAAACAAATATGGAATGGATTGACTTCAGGACAAAAACTTTGCGTTTAAAACCAGTATTATACAAAACTCTTAAAAATATATATCCTGGAGTTTATGATACTGATGAGAAAATAAAAGAGAGTATTGCGAGCTTTGAAAAGATCTCATTAACTCCTGAAAAGTTTGCAGAGAAAATAAAAGAATTCGTTGATAAAAATTTATCTGCAAAAGAAAAATTAATCTTTTTTATAGATGAGATGGGTATGTTTGTAGGTGATAACTCTGAAAAATTACTTGAATTACAGTCAATTGTGGAGAATGTGGGAGTTAAGTCCAATGGGAAAATCTGGATTGTTGTAACAGCTCAAGAAAAACTTGATGAAGTTATTGAAGGTGTTAAAAGGAAAAAAGTTGAATTTGCAAAAATTTCAGATAGATTCAATATGAGGATAACATTAACAAGCGAAAACATTGATATGGTTGTCAAAGAAAGAATACTCAAGAAAAAAGATAGTGCAATAAAAGAACTTACTGACAAATATCATAAAATAGCAGGTAAAATAAACAATGATATTAATTTTCGGGATTGGGCAAGAGCCAAACTAATACCTAAATTGGATGACAAATCATTTGTTGAAACATATCCATTTTTACCCTACCAATTAAAAGTAATACCTGAGATTTTTAACAATATAAGATCTAAAGGTGCAGGCTATACAAAATTATCAGGGAGAGAAAGAAGTATGCTTGGAGCCGTAC
>JABMPP010000020.1 GCA_013202955.1 Candidatus Woesearchaeota archaeon
CTTCTGGTTCCATTATATTTCACTCTTTTTCCTTATTGTTTTTCTTTTTTGATGGTCCCATGTTTTCAACGTTCCTTCTGCTATTCCTAACATTTTGCTTCTTTCTTTGTAAGTCAATCCAAGATTATTAAGGATGACATTTTTTTCTTGATCTGATTTACCTTGAGATGCTAATAAAGCAATTATTGTATCCAACTTCTTTAATACTTCATCATCTTTTTTCATTTTAACCTCATATAAACAATACGGTCATTTCTTTTTACTGATTTGATGAGTTTTTTATTCATCTCAATCACCTAATCAAACCCAAATTCTTTTAATGATATGATTTTTTTAAATTTTTGACCCTCTTTCTCCACTATACCATTAGCATACCATTGATTCCAAAGCTTTGAAAGTTTTCCTGCTGATACTTTTATTTTTGTTTGAATTTCTTTCACTCCATTTTTCCCATTGGTTAGTTCATAAAGTTTCTTTTTCTCATTTGTGTCTAATAATTCAGGTATCAATCGATGCAAAGTTTGAATTCCACCAAGTCGTTCCCATTGTAATATTTTCATTAAGATTTCTTTTTCATTCATTTTCTTTTCCACCCTTTAGTATCTCTAACGTTTTTCAATCCAACAATAGGGCTAATCTCAGTATTTTTAAACCCTAGATTCTTCAGGGCATAAATCTTATCGTCCTTATCACTTATACTCTGGACTGCGATAATAGCAAAAATCTTATCAATCTTTTTGCATATTTCATTAAACTGTTTATCATTCATTTTTTCTGACCTTTTTAATCTTTGATAGTTCTTTTGCAGCATGGGATGTACTTATTCCTAATATTTCTGCAATTTCATTATAATCTAAACCAGATTTGCTTAGTTTAGTAACTTGATCCTTGATGTTGTCATGTTTTTCAATGACTTGGTTACCCAACATTAATCCGAGTTTTGTATTAATCTTCTTTAAGAGTTGTATTACTTCATCATTTTTCATAATTTTGCCTCCTATTTTATTAAGGTAATTGGTTTTTACTTATAAATTTAACGGTTTTCGACCTGATTATGAACAAAATATATTGCTTGGTAAACATTTGATTTATAAACTTATATACAAGAATATTGGTTTTTTTTACCTACTTACTTCGGATGGAAAAAAATATAAACCTCTTTTGTAAAGAAAGATATATATCCAAAGAACTGAACTCCTCCTAATTTTTAATTCTCACTCTAACCCCTTTAACCACTTTTCGTCTTCGAGTTTGGAAACAAAATGCTTAGGAATCTTTGAGCCCCATTAGCAAGATATATATACATAATTCAATTTTTTAATTAGATGGAAAATGTAGAAGTAAAAGATGCAGGTAAGAAAGGAAAGGGCATATTTGCTTTAAAGGATATTAAGAAAAGTGAACAAATACTTTATTTTACTGGAAAGGTTGTTGAAGTTGGAAATGAATCAAAATATCCAGAACATATCCGGGAACATTGGCATCCAATAGATAAAAAAGGGGATAAAACTGTATATGTTCTTCCTAAGTCTCCTTGGATGTATATGAATCATTCTTGTGAACCAAATGCTAGAGTAAAAAATGATAGATATTTGATTGCAATAAGAGACATAAAGAAAGGGGAGGAAATAAATATTGATTATTCTACTCTATTTCTTGAAGGCTGGGAGATGAAATGTGAATGTGGCAGTAAAAATTGCAGAAAAGTGATTTCTACGTTTGACAAATTGAGTCCAAAAAATCAAGAAAGATTAAAGGATTATGTAAGCAGTTATGTTAAAAAGAAATATAAAAAATATTGAACTTCTACTTCAACCACTATCTATTAAATATTGAAGAAAATCGTCCCTCTGGGATTGTCTTAACAATTTCTTTTGGTGAAAATACTTTTCCATTCATACATATATAGATTCCGTTAGACAGCTCATGAGATTTTGAGATTGAAAAACCTAAATGAAATGGAGCATCTGAAGGTGAAAACCCAACTAATGGAATCATTGAACCAGTAAAAATAATTACTTTATTTTTATTTTTTAGATTTGCTTCAATATACCTTGCAGTATCAGGCATTGTATAAGTACCATGTGTGATAATAATTCTTTTATGGGGGCTTTTTTCAACAGTTTCATAAATTTTCTTCATATTTGATTTTGTTATATTTCTACTATCTTTCATACATATTTCTGAAAATTCAAATTCTTCATACAATTTTAGACTTTTAATATATCTTGGAATAATTGAATGTTCATTAGGAACAGCAGTATCTTTAATTCCATCATAATAAGAATCAATGGTTCCGCCAGTTAAAATAAAGTGAATTTTCGATTTAACCATAATATAATAATGTTGAACCATTCATATATAAAGTTTATGAAATTTTGCAAAAATGCTTGAAAAGCATAGCTTTTCAGCACACCAGAAATCCAAAGGATTTCTTAATGTTTTAAACTTAGAAAACCAGTAGTTTTCGTAAGTTTATGAAAAACCTTTCTTTACTTCAACCACTTCTCATCTTCGAGTTTGGAGATAAGGCAATCAAATATCCATCTCCACGACTAATTTGTCAAAATCAAATGTTGGAACTACCCTAACTCTGTTTTTATGCTTTTGTTTGTTCAACTCAAGAAGGTCATGGTCATGTAAAATTTTCACATCTGTGTTTACGCTTTTCAGATCTCTGTTTACCACTTTTGCAAGCTCATAGATTGATTTTGGCTTTTTTCTTTTTATGACACTTAATAATTCAAGCCTTTTTGGTGTGAAGAAATTTCTGAAGGTATTTATGTCATGGAAGCCTAATTTTCTTTGAGGAGTCACTTTTTCCCCTTTACTGATTTTTTCCATAGCTATAGCTGCCTCTTTGAAAAATTCATCAATTGGTTTTATCTCAATTTTGATGTTTTTCACTTTCATTTATCATTTCCTCCATATCTTTTTGAAATCTTCAAAAAGTTTAAATTCAATTAGATGGCCTTTGTACTCTTCTCTCCAATCAATTGATTTATTATATGGTATAGCATCCCCTATATTTAAACTTTTTGGTTTCATGATAGATATAGAATTAAAAGTCTTGATATGCGTTTGGTAAGAATTCTCGAAAATCCTCCGAGAAAGAATGTAATAAGATGGGAAGATCACATATGTTTTAGTCTTCTTTCTATCTCTTTTTTTAGGGTAGAAGTATAAAGGTCTATTTGAAATTCAACTTTTTTCCATATTTCTTTTATTATATCCTTTCCATTATATTTATTCCTATTTCTAATGCTCCTTACAGTTTCAAAAAAGTCCCAATTTAATTCCAATTCTGGAAAATTCAATACAATAAAAGCAAAAAGACCCTGGTGATTGCTTATCTTCTGTTTTTTGAATCTCATCAATTGATCGCAAAGTTGTCTTAGCACGTCATAATGGATATTAAAGATAACCCTCCAATTAGCATTATTTGATTTTCTTAAGCTTTTTCCGAATTCATAGTCTTCAATTGATATTCTTTTAATTTTTTCAACTTCATCCTTGTCTAAATTTGCTTCTTCATATAATCCACGAGTTATAAGATCATCATAAACCTCTTCCGGTGTTCTTTCTTTAGGCATTTATATCAACCCTAAATGGTTCTAAATTTCCCTTAATGCTAAAGCCGTTGCAGATATTTGGAACAAGCTTATTGTCCAGTTCCCTTTTCATTTCCTTTGGATTCTGATAACTAAAAAGCTGTATTTCTCTTTTAAGTTTTGTTTCGAATTTCCCTTTTTCAAAGTTCTCTGAGTTTCCATAGATAAATAAATCTATGTCACTTGACTTACCCCAGTCACCCCTTGAAAAACTTCCAAAAAGAATTGCAGTCTTTATATCTTTAAGAGAATTAAGATGCTTGAATAAATCTGTGTTAGAGATAATACTCAAACCATAAAATCTTTTCTCTTCCCTAAATTTCTCTGAACTCCTGTCTGCAAGATAATATGGCATCTTTCCTTTTGGTTTAATCTGCATTATAAACTTCTCTTTAAGCAATATTTTCAGATAATGATTGGCACGCTCCCTGCTCACCCCTGACTCCCTTACAATATTCTCAAAATGCCATCTTCTTAAGGTATCATTAAAAAAAACTGATTTGATTTTGTCTTTCATTTTAGTATGATAAATCATACTATTATTTAAACTTTTTGGTTTCATGGATTAGATGAAGATTAGAGCTTTAATATGTGTTTAGCAGAAAAAACCGAAAACCCTTCGAAAAAAATCCAGTAAGACATATAAAAAACTAAAGGCACATTATTTTTATGGAAATTATAGAAAATTTTAAATATGATATAGACTTATACCATAGTATAAACTTATATGGAGGTGATACTATGGTGCAAAAAATTATTCATTATCCAAGGCTTGATACTATCTTGAATGTTGAGAAGGTGATTAAGAAAGCAGATGAAGCCTTGTCTAAGAATGAAATAGACAGAAGATTACCTAAAAAGATAATGAGGCCTACGCTTAACTTGATATTAAGTTATCTTGAAGATTGTGGAAAGATTTCTATTCTTAAAGAAGGAATAATTTGGACTTATTACAAGGATGCAAGCAAAGAGCTTAAGAAAATGATAAAAAATGGAGTGAGGGTTTTGTAAATGAATAAGTCTGTTATTGTTATATTTGATGACAGCACTTATTCAAAATATAAAAATTTACAAAATTATGTTGACCACAAGCCAACTTTTAAACAATTATTGAATTCTATTGATAATAAAATTTTGAAATTAAAAAATAATTATAAATTTGGGAATCTTGTTCCTAAAAAATATTTAACAAAAGACGTTGTTAAAAAATATAGAACAAATAAGATATTTAGGATTAATTTAATTGGTTATTGGAGATTGTTATATACTTTAAAATCTAATGAAGACAAAATAATTGTATTTATTTTAGATATTATTGATCACAATGAGTATAATAAAATATTCAGATATAGAAAAAAATAGAATAAACTAAGAAATGAGATGTGATGATTACCTCAGCCCCTTAACCCACTTCTCATTTTCCAACTTAGAAATAACAATGCTTAGAAAGCGAGCAGCCTCGGCTCCATCGATTATTCTGTGGTCATAGGTTAATGAAAATGGTAATAGTTTTCTTACTCCAACTTTGTCATTCTTGACTACAATCTTATCATGCATTTTGCCTATTCCTAGAATTGCAGCTTCTGGGAAGTTAATGATTGGAGTAAAAAACCTTCCACCCAAAACACCAATGTTTGTGATTGTAAAAGTTCCACCTTTCAAGTCCATTAAATCAAGCTTCTTGTTTTTTGCTTTGTCAGCAAGCTCAACAATCTCATTTGCAATAGCATACAAATCCTTATTATTTGCGCCTTTTAGAACAGGAACAATCAAACCATTTGGAGTGTCAACAGCAATACCGAAATTAAAGTATTTCTTAACAATAACTTCTCCTTCTCCCATACTGGAATTTAATATAGGAAACTTTCCCATTCCTTCAATAACAGCTTTAACAATATAAGGAAGATAAGTCATTCTAACTCCTTTTTTAGCAGCTCTTTCCTTCTCATTAGCCCGAACAACAGCAAGAGAGCTAACATCTGCTTCATCCATAAAAGTAACAGGAGAAACATTCTCTTCTGCTTCTGCCATTTTCTCAGCCATTGCTTTTTTTACGCCTTTCAATGGAGAATGATCAACATATCCAAACATGTCATATTTTTTCATCTTCTTCATCTGTGGTTCTGGAGCTTGCTTCACAACTTCTTTCCCTTTAAACTCTTTCATAACATCATCCTGTGTAACAATCCCATCAGAAGCAACTAAATTAATATCAACACCCAAATCCTTAGCTAACTTCCTAACAGCAGGTGTTGCAAGCACTTTTTCACCAGAAGAAATAACTTTTTTCTCAGAAGTCTTTATTTGTGATTCTTTAGTATCTAAAAATCCAACAACAGCGCCTTGATCCTTTTTCTCTACTTTTTCTTCTTTAACATTCTTGCTTCCATCATCAATTGTTACCATTACTGCTCCAACTTTTATTATTCCGCCTTCTTTAACATGTAATTTTAGAATCTTGCCTGCTTTTGGTGATGGTATCTCAACAACAGCTTTGTCAGTCTCTACTTCTCCAAGTGGCTGGTCAGCTTTAACAATATCTCCTTGCTTAACAACCCATTTAACAATCTCCCCTTCCTGGATTCCTTCACCAACATCTGGAAATTTAAATTCATAAGCCATTTTAAAACTCAAGCACCTCTTTAATTCCTTTAATTATATCCTCCTCACCAGGCAAATATTCATTCTCTAATTTAAACAATGGGAATATAATATCTGGAGCTGTTATTCTTTTAACAGGAGCTTCTAAACTTAATAAAGCTTTTTCATTTATTCTAGCAATTATCTCTGAAGCAAAACCTAATGTTTTAACAGCTTCCTGCACAATAACAGCTCTTCCTGTTTTTTTAACAGAATCAATAACAGTTTTCTCATCAAAAGGACTTAATGTTCTTACATCAATAACCTCTGCGCTTATATCCATCTTAGCCAATGCTTCCATTGTATATTTCAACATTGCTCCCCATGTTATTACAGTAATATCACTTCCATGCTGCACAATCCTGCATTTCCCTAAAGGAATTGTGTATGATTTAGAAGGAACTTCTTCTTTTATTGAACGATAAACTCTTTTAGGCTCTAAAAATATAACAGGATCAGGATCGCGAATAGCAGAAGCCAATAATCCCTTTGCTTCATATGGTGTTGAAGGAATAACAACCTTTAACCCAGGAATATGAATATATAATGACTCAACACTCTCAGAATGATGCTCTAAAGCTCTTATACCGCCACCATAAGGAGTTCTCATAACCATTGGACAAGTAAACATCCCTCTTGTTCTGTTTCTTATTCTTGCTGCATGTGAGATAAGATTCTCCAATCCTGCATATGCAAATCCACTGAACTGTATCTCAACAACAGGCTTTAATCCATAAGCAGCCATTCCTATTGCTGTTCCTATAATACCAACCTCAGCTAATGGTGAATCAATAACCCTTTTCTCTCCATATTTTTTCTGCAAACCGTCTGTTGTTCTGAAAACACCACCGTTCTTGCCAATATCCTCACCATACAAAATAACATCCTTATCTCTACCCATCTCTTGATCCAGCACATGCCGTACAGCTTCCACCATATTCATTTCAGCCATATTTACTCATCTGCTCCTTTAATTCATCATCCATTTCAGCATAAGTATACTTAAAAATATCTTTTACATCAGGTGGAGTAATATTCTCCATCTTTTCAACTTCCTTCTCAATCATCTTCTGCACTTTATTATACAGCTTTCCTTCATAATCTTTTGTCCATAATTTCTTCTTCTCCATATATTTCCTTAACCTGTCAATTGGGTCTTTTTTCGCCCATTCATCAACTTCTTTCTTTGATCTGTATCTTGAGGCATCATCAGATGTAGTGTGATCAAGCATACGGTAAGTGTAGCATTCAATTAATGTTGGACCTTTTCCAGAATAAGCCTTCTTAAGAGCATCCTGTGTCGCTTTATACACCCCAAAAACATCATTCCCATCTACTTTTACCCCTTCCATTCCATACGCTATTGCTTTTTGCGCAAAAGTCTCAGAAGCTGTTTCTTTATCAGGCCTTGTTGAGATTGCAAACTGATTATTATTGCAGATAAAAACACATGGAGCTTTCATAACAGAGGCAAAATTCATTGCTTCATGAAAATCTCCTCTTGATGTAGCACCATCACCAAAATAAACTAAAGATGCTTTTTTATGCCCCTTTATCTTCATCCCCCATGCTGTTCCAACTGCATGTGTTGTCTGGCTGCCAACAGGTATTGAAATAGGAAAAGTAAATTGATCTTTTGCAAACTGAGATCCTCTTTCATCTCCTCCCCAATACAAAAGAATCTTGCTCATTGGGATTCCGCGCGCAATCATTGCTCCGCTTTCTCTGAAAGAAGGAAACATCCAGTCAGCTTTCTGTAATGCCAAAGCTGTTCCTACTTGAGTTGCTTCCATTCCTGTAATTTGAGGATAAGTTCCTAATCTTCCTTGTCTCTGTAAACTAACTGCTTTCTTGTCAAATGCTCTTAAAATATACATTGATTCATAGAAATCTTTTATCTGTTTTGAGCTAAACTTAGGCATTAACTTACCATCAACCTCTCCTTTCTCATCCATTACCTGGAGATACTCAACATTAAAACTACTAAGCTTTTTTCTCAGTTTATTCACCTTTTTTTCCTTGCAAAAATAATTCGCCTGCGCGATAAGAGCTTCTTACAAAAGGAGCTGAAGCAACATACAAAAACCCCATGCTTTCTGCTTTTTTCTTAAAGTATTTAAATTTATCTGGAGAAACATATTCTTTTATTTCAATATGCTTGTCAGATGGCCTTAAATATTGGCCAAATGTAACAATATCAACATCCCTCTCCCTTAAATCTTTCAATGCACTTAAAACCTCATTATCTTTTTCTCCAAACCCAAGCATTATTGATGATTTTGTGTATATTTTAGGATTCAATTTTTTAACATTCTCCAAAACACCTAAAGATTGTTTATAATTTGCTCTTGGATCTCTTATTTCTCTTTGCAAAGATTCAACTGTCTCAATATTATGACCAATAACATCAGGATTCTGATCAACAACTGTTTTCAGGCAATCAACAGAACCTTTAAAATCAGGAATCAGCACCTCAACCTTAACATTTGGATTCTTCTCCTTAATAACCCTTACACATTCTCCAAAATGTTCTGACCCTTGGTCTTTCAGATCATCTCTATCAACAGAAGTAATCACAATATATTTTAATCCCCATTTAGAAACTGTTTCTGCGATTTTTTCTGGTTCATCAGTATCCAACTGTTTTGCTGGGTAAGCTGTTTTTACATTGCAGAACTTGCATGCTCTTGTGCATGTATCTCCCATAACCATAAAAGTAGCTGTTCCTCCACTCCAACACTCTGCCATATTGGGGCAATGTGCTTCTTGGCAAACTGTAACAAGACCCTGCTCTTTCAGGATATCCTTAATCTCACCATACTTAGTTGTAGTTGGCGGCCTTATCTTCAACCATTGAGGTTTCATTGCTTTGCCCATTCCTTAAGTCTTTCTAATGATGCAGAGCCGCAGATCTTTGCGTCTGTTTTTTCATTAAAGAAAAAAGGTATTCCGCCACAAAAAACAGTTCCATCTTCATTTTTATCCATTTCTTCTAAGAATTTAGCATTCATTGCATTGTGCCACACTTCAAGCTTTGTTACTTTTAATTTAAGCTCTTTCTCAAGCTGCTCAACAATAGGATCCATTTCACGACAATGAACACACTCAGTTCCTGTAAACTGAATTAATCTATCTCCCATAATAACCACCTCAAAAAAATAAGTATGTTGCTAATATATAAAATTTGTTTTTATATTTTTTGCATATAACCTAGTTCTACTAGAATATCAAAAAATTCAGGACTGTGCAGATATCTTTTCAAAATTTCTTCTAAATCCCTTTGAAGAATGCCTATTTCATTATCAATAGTCCTAATTTTAAAATCATATCCTTTTCTGTCAATTCCAGGAATTGGAAAGTGTTCTTTTTGATCCAAAGCACGTAAAGTATGATCAGAAATTCTCTCAAGATCATCTTTTATTTTAGATTCTTCTCCAAAATCTATTGCTGCAATCAACTTATTATCATACATAAAAAATATATGATCCTTTGAATCTTCACCAGAGAGATATTCATTAACACCTATATACCCAACAACAAAATATTTGTCATTTATGTTGTGATGCAATTTAAAAATTAAGGTATTGTCAAAGTCCTGAGTCTCAAACTCTTTAAGAAATCTAGGTGTTGGATTTAATACATAAAATAAGTTAAGTGATTTTCCCAATTTTTCTCTTTGCTCTTTTCCTGCATAAGTATATTCTGGATCAGGAAAAACCATTCCATCTTTATTTTGTTCCTGTGCATTCAATGCAGTCAATAATGACATCATAATTACTGTTTTTCCCTTCATTATTTGTAAAAAACAGACTTTTTTTATAAGTTTAAGTGATTTTCGAAACATACGAAAATCTAAGGGATTTTCTATGTTCTAAATTTTTTCAAAATTTAGTAACTTACGGAAAACAAAGTTTTCCTAAGTTTAGAATTGAAAAGTAATTCCGAAACTTTTATATAATACATAACCCAATTTAATACTCATTCTATTTAAAAAAGAGGTATGATTATGGACGACGCTGAAGAATGGGAACTCACACCCCACCATAGGGTTGAGGAATTAAAAAAAGAAGTGGATAAATTAAAGAAAAATCCTTTTGGAGATTCTGGTTCTGGGGAGAATGTTTTACAAGCTATTGAAAGATTAGATCATAGTATACATGAGTTAATGCAGATATTCAAAATGGCTCAGGAAGATATGAGCTCAAGAGAGAATGTTGAGGACCCAAAATACAAAGAACTTTCTGAAAAAATAGACAGGCTTGCTGATGAGAACAGAAAAATAGCTCAGGGAATTGTAAGCTTGGCAGGAATTGTAAGAAGAGATCCAACACCACCACCGCAATCTTCAGCACCACAGCCATTGATGAATCCTGGAGAGATGAATCCACCACCTTTTATACAACCAAGATCAAGTGTGCCACCACCGTCTCCTCCTCCACAAACACCTGGAAGAGAGGAGAGAAAATCTCTTTTTGACAAATTTAAAGGATAAACAATGTATAATGATAAAAAAAGTCCTAATGTTCATGATTTCTTAGGTAGTTTAGGAGCTGCAGCAAAAAGAATAGAAGAAAAAGGCAGAACTTCTGAAGATCTAAAACACCATATAAAAAGAATCAGATCAATGGCTGCTAGTGAACACAGAGATAATATTGATAGAGAGCTTATTGAGCTTGAGGCCAAGATACATGATATTGTTGACAGAGGAAGAAAAGGCACCATCATGAGTCCTGAAGCAAGATTAATGGTTGAAAAACTAAGTGATGAGTTGGAGAATGTAAAGGAAAAATATGACAAAACAGTGAGAGAGCATGAAATCAAGATAAAACATCTTAATGAAACAATAAGACTTTATTCTGAAAGAATTAAACACCTTAATGAAAATGGATCAAGATTAAGAACAGCTCTTGACAAGAAAGAGCTAACTATTGACACAGTTAAAGAACAGATTATGAAGCTTGAAGAAAAATATGAGGATTTCAAAGACAAATATACAGAAAAAGAACTTGAACCACTGAAAAAAAGACTTGAAGATACAAAGCAGAGACTTGAAAAACTTGAGAATCCAGAATTAAAAATACCTGCTGAACCAAAACATGTAAAGAGAAAGATGAAATTACCTCCACCAATAGATCCTATTGATTCATTTTTTCAAGAAGCGCATGAAAAAAAAGAATTGAGAATGCCTGATGTAGAAGACCAGAAAACAGCTCCTGAGCCATTGCTTCCAATGGGAAGAGTTATACCACCACCTAGAATGCCTGATGATGATGAGCTTGAAAAGGGTTTTTTCTCTAAATTAATGAAAAAAGATTAAATGTCTCGTGGCATTATTGTTGTTCTACTGTTTTTTAACGCCCTTGCGCATGCATTTGAAACCATTTCTTTTACTTTTTCATCCAATGCATCTGCAAAATCCTCACTTACCCTTAAGCTCTTGTCACCAAGCTTTGCATATTGCTTTATTTTGGCTTTAACAACTATCATAACTTAATCATTATCAAAAGAATATAAATAATTTTTGGGAATAAATTTAAATATAACTTTCCTTTAACTAAAAACATGGAAATCATTATTGAAAGCCTGATTGAAGGTTCAAAAAAAGCAAAA
>JABMPP010000021.1 GCA_013202955.1 Candidatus Woesearchaeota archaeon
CATTGCAGAATAACCAACAACTCTGTCTTTATTTCCTGCTGTATCACCACTGTTCTTATAATCGAGCAGTTGCATATTCCATTCATATTTTTCTGCAAGCTTAAGAAGTAATAGTAAAGAATTTTTAGCACATGTAAGGCATTTTTTTGCTTCCTGATAATCCTGCTGCAGAACAGAGGTTATACATAAAGAATCAAATTGTTTTGCTTCTTCATAAGTGTAATAATGTGACAAATCAACACTGAACACAAACAATGTTTCATCATTGTTATATTCTGAAATAATATCAGCAACATTCTTTATCCCCTCATCTGAAAGAGAGCTAAAAACAATAGGGATTACCTCAAAATCTTCAAGTGTTTTTTGAAGAAAAGGTACCTCAACCTCTATAATATGTGTTTCGTGTGCTTTTGGCACACTTACAAATGGTTTATTCTTCAACAGTTCATTTTTAATACTACTTAGTTTGACTTCTCCAAGAGGTGTTTTATAATGTGTTGAGTTTGGGATTGATGCTCCCATGAACAATGCCTTAGAATTATGATTATCTGAAAATATGAAAACCCTTTTGTAATCAGAATCCAGTTGTTTGAATGAATGAGCTGCAACCTGACCTGAATATACATAGCCTGCATGCGGCACAACAATCGCTTTTATATTATCAATACCCAACTCTTCTGAATTATCTAAAAACTCTGAGATTGATTGCTCAAGAATTATTGGATCATCTGGATAAAAAGCATCTGCAACAAAAGGTTCTCTAACCACCCTTTCTTCTTCTACTGTACAAGAGGTTAAGGTAACAATTAGAACAACAGCTACAAAAAGTTTAATATTATTTTCCCCCATAATTGGATGGATATAAAAAACGTTTAAATAATTTTTTATCTTTTCCTTTTATAATGATTAAATAAAACATAAGCTCCAACAACAAACATACCAAAGCTAAACAGCTGTCCAACAGACACACCAAAAATCATTGTTGTTGGAACCCTATAGAAACTAATTAATGTTCTTAACAACCCATACATTGTCACAAAGCACCAGAACAAGAATCCTTTTTTATGTTTTTTACTCTTCAAAAACCATAATGTTGAGAATATAACTAGATTCTTAAAAGCCTCATATAATTGTGATGGATGCCTAAATCCTTCTACATCTGGAAATTTTACCCCCCATGAAACATTTGTTATTGTGCCGTACAATTCTCCATTAATAAAATTAGCAACCCTACCAAACATCAACATTAAAGCAGCTGGAACAACAATCGCATCCGCCATTTGATAGAAATCAATCTTCTTTTTTCTGTGAAAATAATATCCAACCAATATCATTCCAATTATAGCGCCATGAAACGACATTCCACCATGCCATATTGCAATTATCTCAAAAGGATTAGCAAGATAATAACCTAAGTTATAAAATAAAATAATACCCAATCTTCCACCAATTACTAACCCAATTATTATCCAAATCATAAAGTCATAGACTTCATCCTTTGTTAGATTAATCTCCTTTTTCTCAACTAATTTAAGAACATACCACAAAGAAAAAATAAATCCAATTGCATAAACAAGCCCATAATATCTTATCTCGAGTCCAAAAATACTTAACAAGATAGGATTTATATTATGGATAAACATTTTATTTTACTCTCTCAACTATAAGATAAAAGTAAAGTCTGTTTATTATATGAAGAGCATATAATAAGAGCACTGTAAATATTGAATAAACAAGAACATAAGCTCTGTAAAATCCAAGAGCATTTGGAGCAACTAAGCTGAAAATAAACACCAATAGATTTCCTATCAAAAAAAGCAGGAGCATTACAAGAACACCAAACCCATAAACAGGAAGATATTTTTTTATTTTCATAAAAACAAGTTTGGTTCCTTTTGTGAATGAAACTCTCCAGCTCTTTCCCTGCACAAACAATGAATGGCTTATGTTCAGACATGCATAGATAAAAAAGAATATAACAAGTGAAACAATAGATAATATGTTTCTCAGATATTCTGCTTTTACTGCTGATGCTAATAACACATTAATAGATATTAGAACAACAGATATAATAAGAAATATCAGCACATTCAATGTGAAAAAATCCTTTAATCCTGAGTAAGAAAACTTTTTTTCCTTAACAAATCCCAGAACATAGTCTAGCACTGCATACTTGAAAAATGAATATGCAAACACAAATATAAAAAAATGAAGTAACATCAAAAGTAATGCTAATGAAAATGAAGCTGGCTGAGGTATTGACTGAAAAAGATAAGATATCGCGCTTACTGCCAGCACAAACAAAACATCAAACAAAACAATATACAATAAATTCTTTGGTTTGGCTTTAGCTAGTTTTAATGATTTAAAGAATAATGAAGAGAAGAATGCATTTTTGCTCTTTTTTATTATGTTCATTTTATAAATTTATAATAATATCTTATATATAAATATGACTGTTATCTTCTTTTTTTCCAGAACTTCCACAAGAACCAGAAAAATAACACTAAAACACCAAGACCAAGAATATTTCCTAACACTCTTGGAAAGTCTAAGTCAATTGTTGAGTATTGTGATGAATAAAAATAATCCTTTGTGTTCAATGGATCAATTGAGTTTACAACTGCTGTGCCCTTATAAACAACAAACATAACACCAATAAGAATAAGAAGCAATCCTGCAATTAACTTATTGGTATTGATATGAAGCTTTCCAATCTTTATATCTTTGCCTTGTACCCATTTCTTCTCAGATAGCTTATATTTATCATAGAAAAATGCCATTATGAACAATGGTAACATCAACCCAAGAGAATATGTTAATAATAATAACCCAGAGTGAATATAATTTTGTATTGAGGCAGCTATTATTAGTATTCCTGACAGGATTGGACCAATGCATGGTGTAAATCCTATTGAAAATAACACACCAAACAAAAATACTCCTAAAACATCATGTTTTGATCTAAATCCCTTCATCCTAAAGAAAGTGAATCCTTTCCCAAATATTGTCATAAACCCAAATAATATCAATAAAAAACCACCAACAAAAGTTATTATCTCTCTGTTCTGATCCAACAAACCACCAATAAATGATGCTGTTATTCCCATAAGCACAAACATCAAAGCTGCTCCAGCAAAAAACACAGTGGTCATCTTTGTGAGTTCTTTTTTCTCTTTGAATGCATATGCAAAAAAAGCAGGAAGTATTGGAAGAACACATGGAGAAATTAAGCTCAAAATCCCACCAAGAAATGCTATCACAAAAGAAATTTTATATGCTTGTTGTTGATTGAAATCAATTACCTTGACCACATTCTCAGGAAATTGAAGCTCTTCTGCTAAAACAGCACCTGCTAAAATTATTAAAAAAAATCCCAGCAGTAAAACTCTCTTGTTTTTCATCTTCTCAAAAATTTAAGGATTTTATTTTCCTAAAACCTCTCCCGTAATTAGGTTTTTGTAAACAGATCCTGTCATTGCAGCCATGCTTCTGAAAATAAATGAACCATCTTCTTCAATAGAGCCAACCCCAAGCCAGGCCTGTCTCAAGGTTGGATAAGCATTTGAGTCTTCTGAAAGCACAACAGTTGGAACAGCAGTTATATTATACATCTCAACAAGAGATGCACCTTCTTCACTTGATACATCTAAGGTGGTTTCCTCTCCAACTTTTATGCCAAATCTATCGACAAGTATTGATTTATGAATGTTCACATCATAACAGTCTTCACAACTCTCATCAATAATATATTTTATATCAACAAGACCCATTACTTTATTTTTATTTAAGTCATAGAATGGTATCCCTACCGCCTGAGCAGTTCTTGTGATAAACATTCCATCGCTCTCAACTGTTCCCAATGCAGCCCAGTTTTCTGTGATTATTTTATAAACTCCAATATCCTCAGAAAAAATTATTGTTGGAAGCTTGTCTATGTTGTATTTTTCTATCAATGCAGCACCATATTCAGTGTTTGAATTGATATATTTCTCTTTAAACACAAAAACACCAGCTCCTTTGAATTGTGTAACAAGTTGTGCTGGCTCACCGCAATCATCGCAGGAAGGCTCAACCAAATATGTTACTGAAACCTTTCCAATAACATTTCCTTCAGAATCAACATAAGGTGGATTAAGGCTTGTAAAAACAAGAGCATCCTGGTTTGTTTCCATTCCAGTTATACTTACTTTCTCTGTCTCACCATTTATTATAACTGTTGGAAGTTTTTCAATCTTATATTTTTCCACTAGTTCTTTTCCTTCATCAGAATCAAGTTCAATTGTCTTTTCTTCTGTAACTTCAATATTAGCTTTTTTTATATTATCTAAAACAGCATCAATATCAAAACAATCACTACATCTTGAGTCCTTTAAAACAAAAAGTTCTACTTTTGCAGGTTTAGCTGCTTCTTTCAGAGTTCCCATTTTCTCATCTACTTTTGAGTTAAGGTTTGTGATTGTAAATATATTCCACAATAAAACAACACCCAACACAACTAGAAGGAATAATTTCAATTGATCATAATTCTTTAGATTTGTTTTTTTAGTTTTCATGTTATGTCCCCCTATTAAGGTTTTGGAAGTTCACATCCTGTTAAGGAGGCCAGTTCATTAAACCCTCGAACCTTCTCATATAATTCTCCATCAATCACCCATGTTGGAGTAATTTTTATGTTAAGATCACCTTTTTCACTTATATCCTTATAATTTAGATGCTTAAATGAGTTCCCAAACATTGCTTTCTGTGAACTAGTATATTGACACCAATCTGCACCATACATCACAACACCTTTTTCTGTCATGCATTTTGAGAAATCATCAAGAATACCTGGCTTTGTGTAGCTTGAATAAATAAAATATACAAAAATCAGAAGAACAACCACAACTATTGTTGAAATAATAGCAATCTTCTTTTTCTTTCCTGCTTTTGCTTCTTCAGATTGCTTTTCTCTCTGATTATCTCTTTTCTGCTGTTGTATTCTCTGTTCTTCTGCTTTTTTACCAATATAATTTTTCATTTAAATCCCTATCAAAAAGCCGATTTGTCAACATTTAATGAACCTGCAGAAACTTCTTCTGAGAGTGGTGCTGTTACTCCACATCCACCACCAACAGGTGCTTGTTGTTGTCTATTGCTATAATCATAATCTCCTGATGTCTGACATCCTGTAACAAAAAGAAGACCCAATACCAATAAAGCTGTCAAAATAATTATTTTTTTGTTCATTTAATCACCCCAAAAAATAAGACAAATAAATAATATATAAAATTTGTCTTTTAACATCCTCCAACCATTGTATCTAATTGATCCAAACTTGTTGGTAATTGTGCGCCTGATGAACTAGCACCAGGACTGGATGCTGCCACTGTTTTTTGTGCTTTTGCACTACTTACAGTGAAATCATCACTGCTCAATTTTGCTTTTACTGAAGTCAACTGAACTGCCTGAACAACTGATATTAAGACAAGCACAGCTAAAACCACGACCATTATTGTATTTTTTTTCATTTTAACAACCTCCTACCATTCCTCTTAAATCCTGAAGTGATGAAGTATCACCGCCTGCAACTTCCATTGCTAAAGTTGCCATGTTTTTTGGAAAGAAGATGGATTTCCATTTCATAACTTCTTTGAGTATCTCTGCATCAGTATAATCTGTGTTCTGCATCAGCCACATTGTAAGGCTAAGTAATGCAGGATTATGCTGGCAACCACATGAACTTGAGCCATCATTTCTTATTCCAACCGGCCCAATACCGCAGCAGTATTCACATGAAATTCCTACTGGTTTTAATGCAAGAGTAAGGAATCTGTCTTTTTCCTCTGTTGATAATCCAGCTAAAAGAGCTCTTTGTGCATTAGCAAGTTTTTCTAATGAACCAACAGGGTCGTCATAAGAAACACCCATCTCTTCTCCATAATCTGGTGTTCCTGTTGGAATCATCATATCTATTGCATCTTGTGCTGTTTTTATTTCCTCTACTGGAAACAATGCTGCAATAGCATGTCCTGTGGATCCTATATCATCTATATTAACATCAGATAATTCTTTTCCTCCTAAAAGAGAAACTCCACTATTTTTTGTTTTTGTAACAAGCCCCGTTCCACCTGAAACAAGATCTTGTATACTCATTAACTGATATTGATTAAACAAAAGAAGAGCAGCTACAAAAATTATTGCGTATGTTGTTATTTTTTCATTTTTCATTATATCTAACCCCACAACCTTAAATTTTATGTTATAATGGATAGGTTATATTTATAGTTTTAGTATTACAAACTTTGTAAAGGAACTTGTATTTAAACTTTTTGGTTTTTGAACAAAGTGAAAAAAACAAAGCTACGAACGTCAGTGAGTATGTTTTGGTTTAAAGCTTTACAAAAACAGTAAAATATTTATATAAATCTACTTTCTGATATAAAATGAAGAAAATTAAATTCAAAAGCACTGAATTTGACACAATTCTCAGCCCATTAGAATCTGATGTACTGGAAGTTATATGGCCAAACAAGAAAAAAAAGGTCAGAGAGATTTATACTGTATTAAAACAAAAGAGAAAAGTTGTGTTATGCAGCATAGCAGTGATTCTTGACAGACTTTATGAGAGAGGGATTGTTAACAGAGAAGTTGAAAAAGGAAAAGGAGGAATACATTATATATATTATCCAAAACAAAATAGAGAAGAATTTAGAGAATCTGTTGTTGAGAGTGCTGTAAATAAACTCATAGATAAGTTCGGCCAGACTGCTGTAACATATTTTGATGAAAGATTTTCAAAAGGGAGTAAAAAATAATGATAGGATTTAACCATGTAAAATATTTTATGTATGATTCTTCGAATATCAAGATAATCCTAGCTTCCCTTTTTTTATCACTAATTGCTTTTGGATTTTTAAGATACAATAACAAATTAACCAACAATAAGAAATTAATGTTAACTTATTTGCACATAATTGGGGTTATTTTTCCAGTAATATTTTTTCTTTATTCTGCAGGATGCAGAGCATGGTTTTATGGATGCAGTAAAACAAACGCAATAATATATATTGCTCTGCTTGCATTGATAAGCGGAGGAATCACCGTACTTCTTGTAACACCTTATTTTTTTATTAAAAAATATTTAAGAAATTCATCAGAGATAAAAGGAAATTTTATTTCATACTTTATAGAAAAATATTCAAAAAAACTTAGTATAATAAAGCCAAAAATATATCTTGTTAATATAGCAAAACCAATTGCATTTTCATTCTCAAGGATAAAACCAGGCATCTTTATTTCTGTTGGTATGGTTGATATTTTATCAAAAAAAGAGCTTTATGCTGTATTGCTCCATGAATTAGGACATATATTTTACAGATCTCCTTCATTAAAGTTCTCTACATTCTTGATGAGATATGCTTCACCATTCACAAGCTTTACGTCTGTTGATGTTAAAGGATTAAATAAAGAAGAAAGAAAAGCAGACATGTTTGCGATAAAAATCCAAAAAACAAGCAAGCATATAAATTCTGCCAAGAACAAAATAAACAGGTTCAATAATTTTAAAGAAGTAATTTAGAAACTTTTTTTACTGCTTCCACAAATCTGTCAACTTCTTCTTCAGTGTTATAAAAATATAATGTAGCTCTTGCTGACCCATCTAAATTATGTGCATTATACCATGAATGTACACAATGCGCTCCAGATCTTATCATAACATTTTCGGATTCATCCAACATTAATGCAAGTTCGTGAGGATCTGTTTTTTCAATATTAAAATTAAACACACCCCCCCTTAATGAAGAGTCTTCTGGTCCTATTATTTTAACATCATCAATAAGTTTTTCTGTTATTCTTTTGTTAAGATTAGTTTCATGCTTCTCTATGTTTGATTTTCCAATTCTCATAAGATATTTAGCAGCTTCTCCTAATCCCATTATTCCTGCATAGTTTTGAAGACCTGCTTCAAATCTGTGTGGAATCTTTTCAAGAGTGTATGAATTATATGTTGAATCAGTAACTGTTTCCCCACCTATTAAGAATGGTTTAAATCCATTAAGAAGATGCTCTTTTCCATACAAAATCCCTGTTCCGCTAGATCCCAACATCTTGTGACCTGAAAACGCCATAAAATCCACATCCAGATTTTTCACATCTATATCTTTATGTGGAACAGACTGAGCAGAATCTAATAACACAAGAGCATTGTGGTCATGTGCGATTTTTATTATTTCTTTAACAGGATTAGTCACCCCATCAAGATTTGATGTATGAACAACAGAAACAAGCTTTACACTTTTGTCCATTTTATTCTCAAAGTTTTCCAAATTAAATGTGTTATCATCATTTGATTTAACTATTTCATGCAAAACTCCATTTTCTTTTAACACCAAACAAGGCAGCAAGCTTGAGTTATGCTCCTTATCAGTTTGTATTATCTTGTCTCCTTTTTTCAGCTCAAGAGATTTTGTTACAATGTTAAGTCCTTCTGTTGAGTTTCTTGTGAAAATAATTTCATTCTCTTTTTTTGAGTTTATGAATTTTTTAATCACCCCTCTTGATTTTTCAACTTCATCAGTAACTCTATTCCCAAATCTATGCATGCTTCTTCCACCGCATGCTGTGAATTCATTATAATAAGAATTGATTTTTTCAACAACCTGTCTTGGTTTAAGTGAAACACAAGCAGAATCCAGATATGTTATTGGTTTATTGTTTATCTTCTTTTTTAGAATATCAAAATCTTCTCTTATCTTATTTATGTTTAATCCCATTCTTCTAACTCTTCATCAATTATCTTCTTAAATGTTTTAAAATCTCTTGGTCCAACTATTGTTTTATTGTTTATGAAAAATGTTGGAGTGCCATAAACTCCTGCTTTTATTCCAGCTATTAGATCATTCTCTACTTCTTCTTTGTAATCTCTATCATCAATACATTTGTTGAATTTTTGAGTGTCTAATCCAAACTCTTCCCCAAGTTTTTTCATTCCCTCAACTGTATGGCTTTCCATTGTTGTCTGGGTTTCAAACATATAATTTTTGAACTCCCAATATTTTTCCTGATCTAATGCGCAATTAACAGCTTCTGCATGAACATCAGCATGAGGATGGTTTTCTGAAAGTGCAAAATCTCTATAAACAAAAAGAATATCTTCACCATAATAATCCAAAACCTGTTTCATTGTTTCTTCTGCTTTTTTTGTGTAAGGACATCTAAAGCAACCAAACTCAATAATTTTAACAGGCGCATCTTTTGGGCCAATGCTTGGGTCATCATCAATATCAGGGAAAACAACAGGGCCTGAATAATTTGAAGCAAGTGTTGAAAACTTGCCTTTTCCTGCTGGATCAAAAACACAGAACTCTTCTCCATTAGTTTTTCCATTGCAGTTTCCATATATTGCATAATTATAACCACTGATTCCTGATTGGATTAAACTCCATATTAAAACTAATGTAAAAAACCATGATATTATCTCAAAATTTTTATAGACTGTTTTTGCTGTTTTTGGGTGGCTTCTCATTAATTTTCCTGTAATCTGGCTTTTTAATCTCTTATCCAATCCAGTAGTGCATTTTCTTAATGTAACTCTTCTGAAAACACAATCTAATGCTTCTTTAGCAATTATTCTATGAGTAGCGCTAAAAATACCTAAAACTCCAAAAACAATTAATGCTAATAAACATATCATCTCCCAATACCTTTCCTGGTGGTAAATTTAATAGTTATATATATTTTACTAAAAAGACATACTCACTTTGTTCGTAGCTTTTATTTTCATAGAAATATAAAATATTTCTAGGGTGCTAAAAATCTAAGATTTTTAAGCATTTTTGAAAATAAAAGAAAAAGAAAAAAAATTAGCCGCAAGCACCTGCAGCAACCTCTGCTACTTGTACATCTATAACACCACTACAGCTTTCTGGTGGGTCAGCAAATTCTGCACATATAGCCTGCTTGTACCCTTCTGGTGTTCTTTGGCCATTATATTGCTTGTTATTTATGAACACTGATGGTGATCCTCTAACTCCCAATACATCTCCATCTTTTTTATCTATTGCAGCAAGCTCAATTGATTCATCAGCTTCACACTGCTTTATCTTATCTGTGTCTAATCCAAGAGAATCTGCTACCCCTTCCCAACATGTATCTGCATTACTTGAGCTGCATTGTTTGTTCATTGCCAAAGCAAACTCAAAGAACTCATCTGCTCCTGTATATTTATACACACAAAGCTCTCTTATGTTTTGATTTCCTTCCTGCACACCATGCATTGAGCAATATTGACTTCCTTCATCAACACAATAGCTAGGTCCTCCTCCTTTGTAATTTTCATACCAAACATATCTTGGCCTAAAAGTAACATCATTTTTCATTGCCTGAAATACTGGTTCAAGACCTTCTTCTGCCTGATTCCCATAAGGACAATAACTCATCATATAGAAATCAATTGTAACATCCTTTGCTCCTTGCTCAACAACCTTCATTTGTTTTGTTTTTGTTGTTGTTGGGTCAAAAAAGTCAATTTTATTGCTAAGTTGTATTGTTGCATAAACATTGAATAATAACAACAACGCTATTACTCCAAACATCATAAACTCCAAGTCTTTTCTTTTCATGGTTCATCACCTTATTTGTAGATATAATGCTAAAACTATTATTATCAACACAATTATTGCTCCAATAATAGCAAGCGATTTTTCTATCATACACTAATAGTTTTGAGAATTTCATAAATAACTTAGCTGCGAAACCGTGTAGTAAATAAGCCCCCATATTCCATAATAGAACCAAGTAGATTTGTTTATTGTTCACAAAAGCCTAAAAATTCTTTTTTAGATAAATAGAGTATGTTTTGCCCTTTATTTCTCTTTTGATGAGATCTTTCTTCTCCAAGTCTTTTAAAACTGCGCTTAATTTTGATTTGGAGAGATCAGTTCTTATCTTTAATGTTGATTGGGTTATCCCAGGCTGTTCTTTTAATGCTTTTACAACTATTTTTTCATCCTTATCTAAAGCACTTAATATTATACTGAATTTTTCATCATTAATTTTCAGATTTTTTTCTTGCTCAAATCTCTCTACAATTGTTTTGTAGCTCTTTTCAAAGAAAACAAGATAAAATCCAAGACTCAATGTTGCAACAACTATTGCTACTGAGCCAAGCATTATATAAGGAGTTAAGTCTGACTTATAATAAGAATGTCCGCATGTTGGACACTCCTCTTTATGTTTGTTAATCTCTAAAGTATAACCTAACATTATCAATGACATAAATACACTTATTATTATAATGAAAACCCCAAGTCTTTTATTATCCATATTTCTGTGGAAGAATAATAGATTTATAAAAGTTTATGTTTAGAATTCCAATTTCATTAGCTTTAACGCATTTATCTTGTCAATAAATCCTGTAGAATCTTTTAAACTCTTTATTTCAGTTATCTTGTCTTTTGCGGTTCTTAGAAAATCTGTTAATTTATCTATAACAGCATCCTCTTCTTTTATAACAATATTCACATAATTGTCAAGAAACTTTTCCCCATTAAATTCCTGATGAACACTTGTCTCCATTTTTTTTAGTTCATTGAATATTTTTTCAGCTTCTTTTCTTGGGTCTTCTATTCTTGTTTCTCTGGAAATCTCTTTATCTTTTTCATTAGCATAAATAATTTCAAGAGAGATTACTCCTTCCCTTATAGAAATATCAGTCACTCTTATTTTCTTGAATTCTACATAAATTATCTTCATAATATAAAAAATAAGAAAACAAGTTTATATTTCTTTCTGAAAATTTACTTTATAATTGTTACCTTGGATTTTTTAAGCATACCCCTATCATTCCAATACCTAATAGGATAAACACCAGATGCCATTTGATTTCCATGTTTGTCTTTTCCATCCCACAATAAGTTGTAGTTTCCTGCTGTTTTTGATTGTCTGTCAATCGGTCTTATAACTTCTCTTCCTAGCACATCATAAATTCCTATACTTACCTTTCCCCTTTTAGGAACTGAATAAGGTATTGTTATGCTTGGATTACCTGGGTTTGGATATGCTTTGCCTAACTCATAACCAGAAGGTATTTCATGTTCTTTTTCTGTCCCAACTTCTGGTTCTAAATTTTTAAACAGGCTGTCAACCCTAACTGCGTTTTGTTCTCCTGTTAATCCTCTGTTTATTGGATAATATACCCCATCCATACCAACAACAGCAAGGCTGTCAATTGAGTTTGGATCAGCAACAATAACTCCTAGCTGCTTTTCCATTTCAGTTTGGTTCTCCCATTTATCAAAATAAGCCTGAACAAGCACATCTGTTCCATTAACATTAACATACATTGTATCTGCAATATAACCCTGCAAACCAAGTGAATCAGTCAAGAAATCAAATGTGTTCTGAATCAATGAATCATTAATAGCAACTTGATTAGGATTGTTAACCTTGGCTTCAAGCTGACTCTCTCCTTTTGCAATATTAGCTGCAAGAAGAGCTGCTGGTATTAAGAGTAAATATTTTTTCATTTGTATCACCTTATAATTCTTCCAAAATTTATTTTATTGTTTGTTGATTTTTTTATTATGTTCACATCTTTTTTAGTATTGATTATGCTCGCACTTTTTATTGGATCTAATTTGATAATTTTTGCATTGACAGGATTTAATTTTTTAATAATTGTTATCTCATCTTCATCAATAGGTTCCACAATAACAGGAGGAAGCACAATTTGATTAGCATTGACTGGATTTATATCAAACTCCAGCTCATTGTTTGTTTCATCAAATTCATTTAACTCATGGTTATTGTCAATTATTATTGTTGGGTTATAACTTCCTGCAGCAGTATAAGCCCAGCTTACCCATGTTATCCTAAAGCTTCCAGGCCCAACATTGCTTGTTGTATACTCGAGATTCTGGTCAGCTGAATCAGTATCAATCATATAGCTTACATCTTGAGAGTTCTGTCCATTGTTGTAAATAAAGAATCTTATCTGAACATTCTCCCCAGCATTTGGAGAAGAATTAACAACATAAAGGTTTCCAACACTCAAATCATTAATTGAATTGATAGTAATTGTAAATTCTTCTGAGTCATTAGAATAACTATCACTTACTGTTATTATAACATCATACACCCCAACATCCTCATTGGTTGGAGTCCATGTGAAAACATTGTTGTCTTGGCTGAATCTAAAATCATTTATTGAGTAAATTAATATATTATTATTCTCATCTGTTGCATTAGCAATAATTGTTATTGTATTTGTTTCATTAGTTGTTATATCATTTATAAGATTCAGAACAGGAGGAACATTGCATAACATTGATTCACCACCTGGATATGCTGCATCCAGGAATGGGCAGTAATCTACAATTCCCATGGTGTTATCATCATAATAATCATATATTTTAGCTTTAATTTCTGTTTCATTTGTTGTTCCCCAATAATTATTTTCTGAAGTAAAATTTTCAGTTTGTCCTAAATATAATATTGTATTGTATGCAACATTATCATAAATATTATTATATTCAATAGTATCAAAAAAAGAAACACTTGCCATAATTCCATTTTGGTTTGTATAAATATTATTAAAAGATATTAAATTGTTATTTGAATAAAGTAGATAAACACCATTTTCTTCATTAGCGTAAATGGTATTTGATATAATCTCATTATTGTCAGAATGATCGTTAACTATACCAAAATGAGTATTTTCAAATATTTGGTTTTTAATTATAGAATTATTATTAGATATATATAACCTAATACCAATAAAATTATTTGAAACATTATTTTGTATCACCGTTGTGTTTCCAGAATAGCTAACTCGAATAGCTTCCACACCACTAAATTCAACATTATTAGAAGACGCTGTGTTGTTAAAAGAAGATGTTATAAATATTCCCTTATCATTTGAGTAAACATCATTTAAATTTATTATATTATTATTTGATTGATAAATATTAACAGCTATATCTGAACTAAGAGAAATATAATTAGATGAAACATGATTATTATTTGATGAGGAAGATAAATAAATTCCAATGACACTATTTGAAACATTATTTTCTAATATTTCATTGTTTTCTGATAATCCAAGATATATACCAATATTATCTGTTTCAGTTACTTTATCATTGAATATAACATTATTTTCTGCATGTAATAAGTAAATCCCAACATAATTAGATTCTAAATAATTGTTATTGACAAAATTATTTGTTGCATAGGTTAAATCAATCCCATGATTATAATTTGTGATTATACAATTTATTATTGTAATATTTTCATTGTCAGAATAAATTCCAGAATTGCTATTTGAACCATTCAAAACAGAATCATTGCAATCCAGAACAATATCATCTGCTGCAATTTCAACCCCATTTGGCAAATCATATGTTCCTAGGCAGAATGTTGTGTTTTCTGTTATACTCATTCCATCTGTTGGAATTGTGCAATTTAATTCAGTCACATAAAAACTAGCATTAACCTCATTATTGCTCATATCAGAATCCTCTGGAGTTGATCCAACACTAAAGATTATTGTAACATTTCCTGGATATGATGCTGTATAAGTGTGTGTAATATTATAGGAATTCCCAGGTTCTAATATCATAGGACCTCCGCCTCCTCCTCCACCAACCATTCCACCATCAAGATATGTAAAACTAAATGATGTAGCATTTGTTGCACCATCTCCTATATTTCTGACAACCATTGTAAAATAAATTTCATCGTCAAGAATTGGATTTTGAGGACCCCAAACAAAATCCTCTATTGCCAAATCAGGATATCCAACAACATCAACAGTAAGTATTTTATGATTATTTGTTTCATTCCATTCAAGAATATCATCGTCTGAATCTGTTGATACTAATAAATAAATATTATTCCCATAAATATCATCTTCAGTTATTGGAATTGTATAAGTATATTCTTTTTCTTCTCCTATTGATAAGTTAAAATCATAGTATGATGCTACATGATACTCATATTCTAAGGTTTCATTTAATAAACTTACTTGAGTTAAAAAGAAATTATTCACAACATCTGAGTTTCCAGTATTGTTTAATGTATAAGTAATGTTTAGGCTTCCTTCTCCATCATAGATTTCAGGAGTTGTCGTTATTGAGCTAACCACTAGATCTGGCAATTCTAATCCTTCTATATTCAATGGAACAATAATTTCATTGAAATCATAAACCCCAACAGGTTCTTGGACAATTCTTAAGTCAAATGTTCCTTGATAATCCTGAGGAATAACATGCCAGAACTCAAAATGCCCTGAATCGTTTGTTGGATATGACCTTAAGTATTCATCTCCATTATAAAAGTCAAGTTTTATATAACCAACTTCTGAGTTTTCATCAGTTACAATTCCTTGAACATAGATTTCATCTCCTGCTGTGATTTCTGCAGGTTGTGTCAATATTGTAATATTAATATTTTGTGTTCTTTTTGCTAAAGGATTTATTTCAATTTCTTGATGTTGATTAAAATTATCCCAAACATTAACTTTAAAATTTACTTCTTCAACTAAAATATTGCTTATTGTTCCAGTGTAAACTGTTCCAATGGAAGTGTAAGGAATATTTGCCCAATCTGTTCCAGTCCAATAAGTCATATTAACTTCTTCAACAGAGATGTCATCTGTTATGTTCATACTTAGTTCAAAGTCATCTCCAAAGTTATATTTCTCTTCATGCTCAAAATTGTTTATTGTTGGAATTTTATCCTCATGTAATCTTTTCTGAGCTAAATTATCCACATTTATTTCTAAACTTTGTCCAGATATATCAATTACTTCAATTTTAAAATCTACTTCTTCGATATTTATATCTTCAATTGTTCCAATGTATTCATTAACAACAAGATTATTATTAGGCATTTCAATCCATGAATCATCGACCAAATAATACATATTTATTGAATTAATATAATCATTATTATCCATAACTACTTTTACAGAGAAGTTTTCTCCTTGCATATATTTAGTATTATATCTAAAATTGTGTATTCTTGGAATTACAACTTGCTCTTGCACTTTTGCTAAAGGATTAATAATCATTTCTTGTCTTTGTCCAGTTCCATCTATTGCTTCTACTTTCAAAACAAGTTCATCAACTTGAATATTTTCAACAGTAACATAATAAGTTATACCTGAATGTGTATGAGAAAGACTAGTCCAACTTCCATCATTCAAATAATAAACATTTGCAGATGCAATGTACCCATCTGCATCACTTAATTTAAAACTTACATCAAAATTATCTCCAAGATTATAAAACTCATTTGCAACAAAATAATTAATTGTTGGAAGTTGAGGAATTTGTTCAAAAATCACATCCGAAGTTATCTTAGTATAATTATACAAATCAGTTAGTAAAGGAATAGTAAGTTCTGCATGAAAAATACCATTTTGCCAAGGAGTTTTTAAGAAATTAGTATACCACCTTCCATGACCACCTGTACTGTCATCTACTAAATCTTCACTTAGGGGAGCATAAATAGGTCTTGTGTAATATAAATTAGGTTTTGAAAATGAGAAGTTTTGTATTGCCCCTGTCAATAAACTCATATAAGCATATTCTGTGAACTTAGTCATATAAGAATTTCCACTATATCCTTTTACAAAATAAGGAGTATTGGTTAAATCAATTCGTTCAAAAGATGCAGAAGATGTATAAGTCATATAAGGTGCTGAATACACTGTTGTCAATTTGTATGGTGCTTTTCCGATCCATACTTCCTGATCATGTGTTGGATTGATTTCAAAAGTTCTAAAATCCTTTATCAATCTGTCAAATTTATCATAATATCTTGTTTCCCCAAATATCTCTTCCTGATGCACTGTGTTATGAAAATCATCATTTATTTCTGGGATGTTTGTATCATCTGGTGAAATATAATTAATATTTACTTTGTTATGAAATTCCCAATCATGATAATATCCTCTGCCAACAGGAGTGCCTGCTAAATGATACACTCTGTCCATAGGAGCTGAGAATGGATAAATAGGATATAATAAGCTTGGATAATAATTATGAGATAAGGGGAAAACCATTATCATTTGGTTATACATTGTTTCAGGGCTTTCTCCAGGAAATCTAACATGATAAGTATAATCTGTATATTCATCTGGCTCATAGCTTAAAACTGTTGTTGGCCATGTTCTATTTGGAAGCACAAACCCATAAGCATAAACTTCACTTGATGTTTTATAATTATCATAAAACTCAGAATATTTTCTTCTTTCATAATCATTAAGTAATTCATCTCCACTCCAATCTATTTCATATTCCTCTGCTATTGGAACACCCTCAACCTTAAATATAATATCTGTTTCTAAATTCCAATCAGAATTTTCTGAAATATAGATTGTTCTGTTCCCTTTAAATCCATAAAGAAGTTCTGTAACAGAAGATGCATATGTCCTATTCCAAGAGCCTGAGATTACAGGGTCATAATATGTTCTTGTCACAATATGCTTAAAAAATGAGAATATTCTCAATGGTGTGCCATCATTGCTTTCTGCCTTAAGAGTATAAGGGATTGCATCTTGTAATGAGAGATTGATTTCCCTTGCACTGAAATCAGAAAAATTCACTTTTTTCATCAATATATAATCTAACTCTCTATCATCTCTGTCTCCAATTGCATAAAAATAATATGTCCCTCTTGGTCTATTAAAAGTATAACTGTCATTGAATATGCTTGTCTCTATATCAAATAACTGGACATTTCTGTAAGAACCATCATGAGTGTAAAATAAGTTAGGGAACAATGGCTCTCCATTCAAACCACGAACATTTACTTTAATAGAATAAGTAACCATGGCAGTTATTGGTATTTGATAATGATTTCCATTCTGACTGTCTATTTCAATCTCTGAATAAGTGTAGCCTTCAATATTATCATTTGTTACATCAATAAACAATCTTACTGTCTTTGTTTCTCCTGGCCCTAATGTAAGAAGTGTTTGGTTTACAAAAACAACATTAAAGCTTTCTAATTCCTCATTCTTTAAAGGATCAGTATCTAAATCCAAATTCAGAGTATAATTAACAATATTTGTGATATTAATATATTTTATAAGATAATCTTCTGAAATATTTGTATAACCAAATGCAATTCCAGGAGTAGAAACAATCAACTCTGCTTCATATGCTTCCAATCCATCTGCTTGTCCTGCTCCTTGAATATAAGGATTATTGCCTCTTGAATCTGCTGTTGTCATTATTCTTGATCTGAATTCATCTGGATCCATTTCAGGATATTCCTGTAATAATAAAGCTGCAATTCCTGCAATATGAGGGGCTGCCATTGAGGTTCCCATTGATCTTGTGTGATCTCCATCTTCATGAACACAAAGTCCGGTTGATTCAAATTCAACAATATTATCATTTATTCTTGATGCACAGATTCCTCCGCCTGCTGCTGGCACATCTCCTCCAAAAGCAAGAACTTCTGGTTTGAAAATATCATTATATGGTCCTCTTGAACTATAACTTGAAACTGATAGCCATTTGTTTGTCGCACCAACTGCAATTGCTTTCCTTGAACAAGCAGGACAATTGATTGATTCATAATATGGACCAGAGTTTCCTGCTGAAACAGTAACAATCATTCCATTATCCACGGCATTGTCTATTGCTTGTGATAATGGATCATCTGGACTTCCACCTTCTGCACCAATACTTATTGTTGCAATATCATAATGATCATTATTATTTCCATCCTGATTTGGATCCAATGCTCTTTCTATTGCTTCTATAATTAAGCTTGCATAAGTAACTCCTTCTTCATCTGTTACTTTATATGCAATTATTTTTGCATCAGGTGCAACTCCTGAATAATATCTATTATATACTGTTCCTGTTGAACTTACATATTCAAACGCAATTGGATTAGCTGCTACAATTCCCGCAACATGTGTTCCATGTCCATTGTCATCAATTGGATCTTCATCCTCATTAATAAAATCATAACCACCTATGACTTTGCAATCTCCGCCACTATTTATTGTAGAACAGTTTCCAAAATCTTCATGGTGATAATCAATTCCAGAATCTATGACAACAACTGTTGTGTTATATCCTAATATCTGATTTCCTTCAGAATCATTAAGCCACCATACATTTTCAATATCCATATATCTTGTAGAATCATAAAGTTGTATCTTCAACTCATAATCAGAATAAATTCTTTCAACATATTTTGAGTCAGCTAACTCTTTTATTTCTTCTTTTGATAGTTCTGTTGAAAATGAATTAATTGATTTTAAATCTCTTGTTTTTGTTTTTGATATTCTATTTAATGTTTGTTTTTTTATTGAGTTATATACAAGAGATCTTGTGGTCTTTTCAGCTGTGTATTCTTTTAACTTTACAATAACTGGTATTTTTTCTTCTGAAGTTGTTAGCAGATTCTTTTCTATTTTTGGATTTATATTTTCTTTTTGATATGGTTCACTTAAATCCAGATTTACCTCTTGTTCAAGATTTGTGAATCTCATATATTCTTGTTCTTTGGGAAAAGAGAATGAGTCTATTGAGTTATCTGTTATGGATTGTATCTTTATTATTTGGTTACCATCCTGGATTGATAATTCTGAATCTCCAAAAACATCTGGTAATTCATTTAATGTGTGTAAGTTCTGCTTAGATTCTGAGTATTCTATAATTATAGGTTTATTTTCAATTGGGATCATTTTCTCATTAACAGAACTAAAAGCCATTACAATATCTAACAATAACAAAACAATTAATATTAATAAAAATAATTTTATTTTTTTCAATTTAAGCCGTTTCCCACCTCTACAAAACCAAAAATTAAATTTGTTTTAAAAAGCTTTTCGTTTTTATTACGGTTTGGTAAAGAAATTGTTCAAAAAATAAGTTTTATGGAAATCATTAAAATAATAAATCCTAAAATAAACCCAATTGTTACCCCAATAAGAAATTCTAGTGAGAAAAAACTTGTTTCTTTTTGCACTATTTTTTTTTCAATTTTTGATTCTATCTCTTGAATCTTTTTTTCTCTTGCTTCTATGGATTTTTCCTTGTGTAGAACTTGCTGCATTGTTTTAGCTAGTTTCTTAAGACCAACCATCTGCTTTATTGGTTTATGCTCTTTTTTAGCCACTCCATGATATTTAGAATGCTCTTTGTCCTCTACGTATTTAATTCTCCTTTCAATCTTCCTTATAATTTTAGTTTTATTTTTTAATCTTTGAATATTATCTGCTAGCTCCTTGTCTTTTAGAACATGCCTTATCCAGTTGGCAAAATCATTTCTATCATTATTTACATGATGCTCAAATGTGTTATTATTAATTTTTTTCAGAGAATCAACAAGTGAATATATATTTTTTATAACTGTTCCATCATTTGCTACAAAATGCTTCTCCGGTCTTACATCAGCTAATAGAATATTCATTCACCCCTTTATACCTAGTTGTAATACTTCTAATATATTAATCTTTTTATTAGAGTCTTGTTAAGTTCAAAAGTCTGCTTTGATTTTTGATTCCTCTTCGTCTTGCAAATTCTTCAAGATGAGAAGTTCCTCCTGGAAATTGATTATTTATCAATGCTTTGTAATCATCCCAAAGAGCTCTTGGAATACCAACTTCTAAAGGAATCTCAACCTTGTATTTTGTTCTTTTTCTTAATTTATCATCATAGATTTCTTTTGGCATAAATAGTTCAAAAAAAGGATGAACTTGATTATTATTTTCATGTGTTCTAAAAGGAGTGACTTCTCTGTTTATGTCCTCTCTTCTAATAATTAGTGGTGGAAAATTCTTATTAAACAACACCCTTATATATTCTTCTCCTTTTTTGTAGTTTACTGCAATTGTCTCATTTTCTGAGTCTCTTTTTTCTATACAAAAACCATCTTGTTCAAATCCCTCAACATTACTTAAGTAATCATGGATTTTTGCAGCCAACACTCTAACAGACTGAGGTACATTTGAATCTCCAGAAAAGATGAATTTATCAACCAAAACCTCAAGATCTGCTTCTCCTTCAAATATCTTGTCAGCAATAACCATATCAAAAATAGTTGGGATTTTTGTTATTTTTTTCCCTATTTCATAAAAACTAGTCCCATTAAAAAGCCAGTCAAAAAGAATATCATCTCTTAATCTTGTGAGATCTGGTTGCTCTCCTTTTGCAATATGATCATCCATTCTTAAAGAATATTTAGCTAAAACCTCTAATTGGGATTCATTTGTATGAATTGGGGTAAATATTTTGTGCTCTGGACGTTTTTCTAGAAGATTTTTAAGATTTCTAATCATTCTTGGATTTCTGTCGGCATATAATAATAAAGCCTGGACATCAGTTGATAATAACTGTGGTGTTTTTAAGTATCCTTGTTTTTCACGGGAAAAAAAATAATCTTCTGAACCAGAATAAATATCATTAAAAGGATGCTGGTTTGAAACAAAAGGATCTTGGACAGAAACCAATCTTAACCCCTTTCCTTTTTTTCTGCCATCATCTTTGGTTCTTTCGCGCGCGCTTAGAACAACAGAACCAGAGTGTGGCTCTTGATAAGTTCTTTGTTTATCATCTATATCAAATATCTGCTCTCCTGATTTATAATAAAGATTTTTTGCGCCTGTTTTTCCTTTCATTCTTTCAAGAATAGCAAATAATAACTCTTTATCACTCAAATCTTCTAATTTTTTATATCTTAATTGTAGAGAATCATCATCTTTCTTCTCTCCTGTAAAAATCCCATACTTTTTATCCAGTTCAATCAAAGGAATATAGCTTTTTTCTTCTAATTGTGCTTGAATAGAATCATAAAACTGATGTCTTAATTCTTTTGGGGAGGTAATAAAAACATCTGCCATAAAAGCAGCCTCAGCAGCAATCATAGGAATATTATGAGGATTATCTCTGATTGCAACAACATACCTTTTCCCATTAAACTGCGGATAATCAAGTTTTAAGTCTAACATTTTATTTAGTAATCAACCACCAAATTTAAAACTTGTCTGTCTTGCTCTCATTTCTATTCCATCATTATAAACCTTGTCCCATTCTCCCCCTTTCTTTAAATAATCATAAAGAATCTTGGTTCTGCTGTTTGGATCAAAATAATTTCTCAAATATTTGGAATCCTCTTCACTCATTTTATATATTCTGTCCTCAAATTTATCCATTGCTTTTATGAAAAGTTGTGGATTTTCATACATCTCTCTCATCTCAAGATATGCCTTCATTATCCTTCTATTTAGAAAATTTTTGAAATTATCATTCCTTTTCAAATATGTCATATGATAAATCGGCTTTGATCTGTGTCCTTCTTTTGCGTTTCGTGCTCTGCCTACTGATATAATAACTCCATCTTTAATTTTATCATCAGGATGAAGCTTATCATACTTTTGAAGAAACGCATAAAAATATGTTGAAAACTGCAACTTATTATTTATTTTTTCATACTCAACCTGTGCCCCTCTTTTCCAGTCCATAATAACTAAAGTGTCTCCAACTCTTAAAACAGCATCAATTGTTCCTCTTATTACAATCTTATCATGGTCAATCAAATTTCTGTTATAAGAAAACAATTTATCTTTATATGGAATATTCTTTTCAAGCTCATGAAGAAAATCTAATTGATTTAATGCAAGAGCATATTCAACAGCAACCTCTGTAAATTCTGATGGTTGATGTGGTTCAATCCCTTGTTTTACAAAAGCTTGGATATTTTCTGAATTCAACTCTTCTATTGTGTGTCTGGTAGTTCCAACTCTGAGCAACCGAGAAAGCTTTATCTCAATCCCTGTTTCTGCTGTTAATTTGTCATCATTAACTATTGAAGATCCCAATCCAGCAGGACCATAACTCTGAAATCCTGATCCTCTTAATTGATAAGGAGTAGATTCAACAAGATCTGGTGAAAATCTAAATGAGAATGGGTTTAGTTTTCCTCTTGCTTCAATGAACTTTTTCCATGACTTTCTTTTGTTTTCTGAATCAAAAAGATTTATAGCTGACTGATTTAACGCAAGTATATCACCAAAAACAGATCTTATAACAGCTCCATTATCATATTGATCAAGCCCAAATTCAGCTAATGCTTGTGGATCATCATGAAACTCGTTATCTATTATGTCAGCTAAACAGCCTGACACATATTGAGATAATTCACAATCCAAAAAATCATGTCTATGACATGTTCTAAATGTTACTTTACTCATCTTCTACCTCTGGTTTTTGCATAAAATCTATTCTTTTTTCATCTGGAAAAAGAGTTTTTAATGATACTCCCTCTTTTTCAGTACCATGCATTATGTTTCCCTTTATTATTGACTCAACAGCACCATCCTGAATTGAATTCATTGGATACATTGAGTTTCTGAATAAAGTCCAGTCAGCTATTTTTTTGTTCAACCCTCTGCAAGCTATCTCTATTATATTCATTGTTCTATCATTTTTTCCTGATATAACTCTTATTTCATCAGTATCTAATCTTTCTATTATCTGCTTATACATTGATGCTGCCATCAATCTTAGATAATGAGTGTTTTGATGTATTTCCTTTTTCCATATATCAAAAGATATTTTCCCATTATAATCATTTCCTGGATCCTTTATTGCGACTTTTGGATCAAAAAAGCCCCTTCTGAATTTGTATAATTCCCTTCTAAATTCAGAAGATAAATCTGTTGAATGATCTCCCATTCGTACTAAATTAAAATCATTCAAGAGAGAATTTGTTTTGTCAGCTATATTTACTGTAGTATTTCCATAAGGAATATCTTCTGATAATAGATTTATAAACAATGGGTTCTTTTCTTCTTCAACCACAACACGGCCCATAACAGGAATTGGAAGAACAAAAATATACAAATTTTCTCTTTTTTTTGACTCATCTGTTGTTGGATGAGAATCCACATTTAATTCTACATTAACAAAATATCTTCCCAAAGTATTATAATCAGCAAAAACACTTGAGCCAACAACAGGAGATTGCTTTATTAGTGCTCTAAAATCAACTTCGTCAACATCATCAATATGATAATCACCTTTAACATTAAAATCTCCAGAAATTGGTGTTACAAAATAAACATTGTATTTATTTACTTCATCCATTAAAGCATCCAAATAAAGGTGAGATTGATTTAAATATATTTTATATTGACGAAAAGGAGCTAGTAATCTGTTGATTGATTCATTGTCATCATAAACTTCTTCACAGATTCTGTTATATAAATTGTTCATTACTTTATTATCAATAGTAGATTCGGGATTCCAAACATCAATGGCATGAGTATATTTAAGCATTGCATTCCATGTTGGTTTTGTAAGGTGTCTTCCTGGGAACATAGAGGGGAAAAAGGACAAACTATTTAAATAGCTTTCCATTTTTTGTTATTGAATGATAGTTACAAAAATACATTCCGTTATGAAAGAGAAAGAAAATAACATGAGAGTGTATTTCAGAGGAGATGATGGGATACAATATGGCCCATTAATAGTGAGGTCTTTTCTAATGTATACAATTAGGCCAATGCCTGTTAGTGTTGCTGATTTTGAGGTTGGAAGATTATACAGGCAATTTGGGCTTCCAGAACAAGCAGAACTATCATTTGAAGAATTTATCAGAACTGGTCCTGACAATCATCTTAAGGTAAAAGCATATCAATATCTTGAAGATTTAACCCCAAACACTGTTGTTGAAACCACTGAGGAAGATCCATACAGAATTGAGGTAAAAAACAGCATAGGCGGCTCATGTGATGGGGATTCAGTATCTATTCATGTTTTTGGACCTTCTCAATTACCTGGAGATCTACGAATTTTATATTCAAAAGGATTCAGAAGAGTAACTCCTTCAGAATATCATAAATTAATGTATACAAATCAAGTTGATATTGATGAAAAGCTTGTTGAAGCATTACATCTTCAAAAACAGGCTCATGTTTTATTAAGAAACACAAATAATGATTTTATAAGATATCTGCTTGAGATAAGGCAGAACCATAAAAGTGAAGCAATTGATGCATTTTTTGACTGGAATGATCAAGGATATGAAATCTGGAAAAAAGAGGTAACTAAAAACAAAAGATACACAACTGCTGTTTGTGGTGTTATTGAAGAATTGGTTGATAAAGAGCTTGATAGAATAAATTATATTAAAACAACAATAGGAAACGATGAGATATTTGAATCAATAGAACCAGTATTGATTGAGATTTTATCTGCTTTTGATAAACAATTTTTTTCTGGAATGGATTATGTTGAAGCTTACAAAACACATGACAGGAGATTAAAGAGTGCATTGAATCATTACCCTAAAAAATATCAAGAAATGAAAAAAAGAATAATGAGTGTTGCTGCTGTTTCTTCATCTGTTTTCTCGGATTTAAGACAGGCAAAGCAAAACCAGGAATCAATTGAGGATATTGTTGATGAATTTGGAGGTCATACTGAGTTAAATTTCAAGGATTCAAATCTTTGGATTTATTTACCTAATCAAAATGGAGTCAAATTTAGAAAACCTAACTTGTAAAAAAGGAGCAATCGACACAGAGATAGTTGATTATCAGACTGTTAATCCCATTATGTTTCTTGCTAGTCTTAACACTGATATAGATGTTCCTGTTATTTTTGATTGGTTGGGAAATCCAATAGAAAATAATGAACTGGAGAAAATCATAGGAAATGATAAAAACATAAAAAATTTCACATTTGGATTGTATAATATTGAGCAGAATACATTCTTTCCTCCTGATAATGATGAAGAAGCACAATATATCTTGATTCCTCAACAAAACCCAATGCTTTTAAGAAGAGCTTTTTCAAATGCAATATTCAATCTAAACATTGAGAATCTAAACGGCCAGAACCTAACAGGATTTGATATTGGGAAATTAAGCAGTCCAAGAAGAGATCTTGATCATGTAAGAGAAGGAAAATTCTACAAAGGAAGAGTTGTCACAAAAACAATCGAGAAATTTTGTAATGAGCCAGATGGGTTTTTTATTCCAAATCCTGATAACACCTCTCCAAAATATAAAGGAAAAAGCTGGAGAGAGTTTCAGGAAACAGTGCAGTCATGTAAGGACACAATGAATTTTAGCAATAATTTCAGAACTTTGTTAAGATCATTAAAGCTTGGTGATTTGCATGGATTATTAGATTTTTTTTATCCTGATATTGCTTCAATTGGAAAATATTATTCTTCATATGATATAATGACCAAAGATGCACACAAAGCAAGGAAGGGAGATGTTCCTGCTGCATTGAATGGTGCAATTTATGTTCATCTTGATAACATGGTTCATCAATTGATCTACAAACATTATGAAAGAATTTCTGATAATATCGCAAATGATCTTGAAATGGATTCTGAAAGAGTGTTTAATGATAGTGTGAGTGCAGACACAATTGCAGAGCTTTTCTGGAACAGAGAAATTACACACAGATTTGGAATATTCAGATCAAAATTTGAAACCAAAGATTATCATAAATATAAAGTTGATTTTCATAAAAGGAAATTATTTGAAAAAGCATTAAAAAATGAGAATAAAGTTTGGAAATCATTGGATTGGGTGTTGGAAACAGAAGAATCAGAGGATTACAAAGGATTAATTGATTACAAGTCTGGTAGTTATGAAAAGGTATCAGTTTTTATGATGCCTATGTTTGCAGAAGGGTTCAAACCATTAATAAGAAATTTCAAGCATCTTGAAAAGCTGTATACAAGATACAAAAATTCTGATGATATGCTTGAAAGAGTTGCCTCAATGAGAATTCTTGAATCAATGCTTATTGAACCAATATTGGATTTACAAAAAGTTCAGACAAATCAATTCAGTGAAAATGAATTTGAACAGAAATACCACATTGATGTTGAGCAATTGATAAAAAGTGTTGATGTTATTTCAAGAGAGATTGTTGCTTCATTAAGAGATAAAAATGATATTATAACATATGTTGGTGAACCACAATTCGCAGGTTGTTTTTTATTCACACATAAAAATGAAGGGTTGGAAAAAATTTTGGAACAAAGTGGATTTTTACATGTTGGTGATGGAAACCTAATATCAATGAGTAGATACCTTAATTTCTTTTCTCTTAAAAAACAAGGTTCAGTTGATTATGTTGCTTCAACAGGAGCAAGAATAATTAGTGGGAGAGATAGATTTAGTGAAGATAAAAAATATTATTTTGAGCCATTCTTTTATTCCAGTTTAATATATGATATTTCTCATTTCCACTTAGAAGCAATGGGAACAATTCCAAAAGAATATACAGACAATTATGAAAAATATAAAGATAAAGAAAACATAATTGATATTGTTGTAGATTTAACAAGAGGAATAAATAAAAACACCCTGCCTGTCTCAGAATATATTGGACATATAAGACCTGGTTATGAAATAGAAGATTTCTCAAGCAGATATCATTCTTTCAAGAGATATCAAATAGCAAAAAAGCTTAGAATAAAACAAGGAGAAGATGTTCATTTCCTTGTTGTTGAAAAGGAAAACGAAGATGAAATTGATGCTGTAAGAATTGATCCTGAAAACCCAGAAAAATTAGAAAATTATACACCATCAAGAAAATATTATCTTCAGTTGATGTTTGAAAAAGGAAGAAGACTTGATTTATTATTAGATGCATTGTATTTATCAAATCCAAAATATGCTCCTGCTGGAATAAAGTTTATGATACAAACATTAAACTCAATAAAAAGAGGAGATCATACTGATAAAGAAATTGATGGTTTCAAGAATGTTTATAAGTATGTAAATTAATAAATATTTAGAAGTTAAGATTGTTTTCCCTTATATTTCCCTGTTGAAATATCATTATATAATCTAATAAATGTTTTATGAACTTGGGGAAATTGTGCAAGCTTTATCATTCCTGGCTGATTAACTATGTAATCCAACCCATTGAAATTTGAGACTTCACCAAAAACATGATTTTTTGATACATCACTCATAAATTTATCAATTAAGTCTCCATTACCAAAAATAATTTCAATTATTTGTTCAGGAGTTGCTTTATAAGATTGACCCTTAAGAGAATTAAATCCTAATAATTCTTCCATTATCTTTATTTCTTGTCTTCTAATTTTCTCTTGATTTTCTGGAGGAATATAACCTTCAATACCATTAGCATAATAAATCTTTGCAGCTTCTTGTAAAAATCTTTTTCTAATTTCCTTTTCCATAGCTTAAATAACGCAAGAACTAATATATAAATCTTTCTATTTTTATTACTTAGAAGTAATTAAACTAACACAGCATCAATTATGCCGTCCTGGCCTGGCCTGGAAGTAACTCTTGCTTTTCCTGCCTCTGTTTCTATAACAGATCCTTTTGTTATTATGTTTCTTCTTATAAAGTGCCTGTTTGCAGGATTCTCAACAACATTCTTTATTTTGGCTTTTGTGAATTTCTTTGTTTTCTGGTCTAACACATTAGCGAATTCAGCAACTAGAAGCTTTGTTTTTTTAGTATTACCTATACCACTAATCTTTTTTGGTTTTAGAGCTCCAATCTTAGTCAGAGTTGGCTGTTTACAAGATTCATACTTTCTCTTTCCTCTATAAGCAACATATCTTGCTCCTGTTGGTTTTTTCTTTGGTCTTCCTTGTGTTAACATATTATCACCAAATCTATGTTGAGGATTGCGAAAGGTTATTTAAAGCTTACGAAATTTTCAAAGAAAATTTCGAAGTTCAAAAAAATTTAATTTTTTTGTAACTTACGAAAAAATTCAAAGAATTTTTTCTAAGCTAGAAAATTTTCAATTTTCGTAGCTTTTCCTTAGCTTATGAAGGTTGAGAAGATTACTTAAACAGTAATATTTATAAACCACACAGTATTCTTTTATCCTAGTTTATTTATTTATTTTACGGGGTGCGAAAATGGTTGAAAATTCTAGACCACTAGATGCATTAAACAATGCAAGAAACAAAAGAGTAATAATAGAACTAAAAAACGGAAAACAATATTTAGGAAAGCTCACAGCTTTTGATATACACATAAACATTGTGTTAGAAGAAGCTGAAGAAAAAGAAAATGGTGAGCTAAAGAGAAAGCTTGGTGTTGTGTTTATAAGAGGAGACACCATAATAATGATTTCTCCAGCATAAGTGATAAAGAATGACAAAGGGAACTCCCTCTATGGGTAAGAAATCTGGCAAAAAGAGTCATATCATATGTAGGAGATGTGGTCAACACAGTTATCACGTGAGAAAAAAGGTGTGCAGTAGTTGCGGCTTTGGCAAAACAGGAAGACAAAGAAGCTACACCTGGCAGAAAAAATAAGTTCTCTCATCAAAGGATTTATAAATAAATTAGATTTTTCTATACTAACGTAATGAAGTTCATCGTGAGATTTCAGCGAAGCTGAATGTCTCACTTATTATTGCGTGTCAACTGAGCGTAACCAGTTGCGGGGATGCCGGAGTGGCCAAACGGGATAGGCTTAGGACCTATTGGCTTAGTGCCTACGGGGGTTCAAATCCTCCTCCCCGCATATTTTTACAAAAATGGTTAGTGGAAAAAATTTTGAGGGGGTTATTGAAAAAAACATAAAACTAATTCTCGGATTAATATTTATAATATTTTTATTAATTAGCCTTAAGGGAGTAAAGCCAGACCTAAGCGATCAGCCTGTCTATATATACATGGGAAAACTCATAACTGAAGGAGAAGTTCCATACAGAGATTTCTTTTTTTCACACCCACCACTTGAGATTTATGTTGACGCCCTTTTACTAAAAATATTTGGATACAATTTATTCATATTAAAACTCGTGCCAATATTATTTACTATTTTAACAGCATTCTTCTTATTCAAGCTTGTAAAGAAAAAATTTGATCTTGTTACAGCATTGGGATCAACAATATTGTTCTTATTTACATATGAAACATTCAGGATGACAGGAAACATTGGGATGAGTTTAGCTGTTCTGTTTGTTGTGCTTGGATTTTATTATTCTTTTAAACAAAAATATCTCTTAAGTGGGATTTTTATTGGAACAGCTGGCATAACAAATTTTTTCTCATTATTTTTAGGAGGTGTTTTATTTCTTTATATTCTACTAAAAAAAGAAAAAAGCAAAATCAAATTAAGAATAAAACCAGCAATAAACTTTTTAATTGGTTTTTTCATTATATTCCTCTTAATCCAACTTGTGTTTATATTGATTGTTGGAAAAGAATACTTTCTTCAGGTTTACCAATACCATTTTATGAAACCAAGCACTGAGGTTGTGAAAGGAATAAAACTTGATCTCTTCAAATCCACTGTTATTTATAACCCGATTATATTTATTGGAAGCTTATTTTATTTTTTATCAAGAAAAAAAGAGTTATCTATTTTCTTTACAAGCGTTTTAGTTTACATAATAATTATCTTCACCTTAAAAAGTCCTTTTCCTTATTATTATGAAATGATTCTTCCTTTCCTAGCAGTTCTGGCTTCAGTATCAATATTAAAATTTGTTAAAAGATCAGAAAACAAGAATCTGCTTTTGTTGTTCTTAAGTATCTTTATCTTGTTAAACTCTGTTTGGGCAGTCTCAAATCATTTTTGGATCATAAACAACACATTTTCACAAAATGAACATATTGAATTAGTCGAAGCAATAAAACAAAATTCAGTAAAAGGTGATCTAATTTTTGGAGACCAACTGTTTGTGCCTCTTATTGCTTTAATGTCTGAAAGAGATATAGCGTTAAATTTTGTTGACACCAATCCACTAAGATTCCAGGCTGGATTAGTTGATGTGGAAAGATTGACAATGGATCTGGAAAAGGATATCCCAAAATTTATTGTTATTGCTGGTCATACTCCTTTTATGAACTATGACTCTTCCAAAAATTTTCTTAACAACAATTGCAAGATTACAAAGGTTATTGACATTGTTTTGCCAACTCAATTCAAAAGAAATCTTATAAATGAGAAATTATATTTATTGTATTGCGAGAAAAGTGAAGAAGAATAAACTTAACTTAAATATTAATTGGATATCTTTAATAATTTTTATAATCATTACTTTAATATTTGTTTCTCCAATATTCAAGAATTTTGAGTATTGGGGTGTTGGTGACTGGGACCAGCATGTTTTTTACAATGATGTTCCAAGAAAAACAATATTAGAGTATAACCAGTTTCCGTTGTGGAACCCATATTATTGTGGTGGAAACGCAATGCTCGCTCATCCAGAATCAAGTTTTCTTTCGCCGTTTTATATATTTATTCTTATTTTTGGTGCTGTTGGGGGATTAAAGATTCTAATAGTCTTGCATATAATAACAGGAATGTTTGGGATGTTTCTTCTCTCAAGAAAGGTGGGGATTGGAAAAATATCTTCTTTTCTTCCTCCAATTATTTTCATGATGAGCAGCTGGTTTCCATTAAGAATGAATGCTGGCCATTCTCTTTATTTTGGAATGGTGTTTCTTCCTTATGCATTTCTTTTTTATCTTAAGTCAAAAGAAAATATAAAATATATTTTCATAAGTGCTCTCTTCTTATTGTTTATTATTTTTAGTGGTGGAACTTATCCATTTATTTTCTCAATAATATTTCTTGGATTTTATGCTCTTCTTGAAACCATTAAAACAAAAAAAACCAAACCAATTGAGATATTAGCTTTCATAATAATCTTTACATTTCTTTTGGGTGCAATAAAGTTCTTCCCATCTATTGAGTTTGTTGATAATTATTCTTTTTCAAGAGATGATACCCAACCAACAAGCTTTAATATTTTATATAACGGTCTTTTAAGCAGAAATCAAAATATTGACTCAAGATTTTATACAGCAAATTATGAACATCCAACAGCTGGTGAAATAAAGGTAGAATGGTATTGGCATGAATATGGAGCTTATGTTGGGATAATTCCTTTAATTTTATTCATAACAGGATTCTTTCTTCTCAGGAAAAAATGGGTTTTGCTTTTAACAAGTCTTTTCTTGTTGTTTTTGTCATTAGGAGAAATAACAACTTTTAATTTGTGGAGAGTGCTTAGAGCATTGCCAGTTTTTAGCACATTACACGGGCCATCAAGATTTTTGATGCTGTTTATTTTTAGCCTAGCTCTTGTTGTTGGTCTTGTATTAACAAAAATAGAAAACCTAAAAAAATTAAAATTAAGAAAATATATTGTTGTTGGGATAATTGTAATAGTTCTTATAGATATGATTCTGGTAAGTTCCCCAATATTTGGAAATATATTTCTTTTGAGGCCAAGAGAGATAATTAGAGAGGAAACAGATTTTTTACAGGTTGTTTCTTTATCACCGGAATATCTGACATATAGAAATTTTAATGGAAACCTCGGAACCTTAAATTGTTATGATAGACTGCACCCAAAAATAAAAGCCAGTTCAATAGGAATGGACAACGGCACAATATTCACAGATTATACTGGTGAATCATATATTGCAGAGACGGGTGAAGTAACAGAAATAACATATTTTTCACCAAACAAAGTAATCATAAATGCAGTTGTGACAGAGAAATCTACCTTAGTTTTAAACCAGAACTATGATAATGGCTGGAAAACCAAGAATGGTGATGTTGTAAGTTATAATGGATTGATAGCTAAAGAACTAGGACCAGGAAAAAATATTGTAACATTTTATTACCTACCAAACACCTTCATTATTGGGTTAATAACAACCCTTCTTGTGTTTATTTTTGGTTTTTATTGGTATTATAAGTCAAAGTAAACATGTGTTTTTAAATGAAATTAAGGTATTATGCCAAAAAACACCTTAAAATTTAAGAATTCTTAAGATTTAGGCCCTAATTCCTTGTTTTTCACCAATATTCACCCTCTAAATTTTCGAAAACTTTATAAAGAAGTTGCTTCTTATAGCTTATTACTGATGATTATGATTCTCAGCGACGACAGAAGAAGAAAATAGTAATCTTTAAATAAGAGAGAAAAACCCAGTGATGACTAGACATTCTATGAGATAGGTAGCCTAGAGAAAGTAAATATGCATACATGGAGGTGCAAGAATGAAAGTAAATAAGGCTATAAAAAGCATCATGGCTTTGGGTACAGGAGCATTATTCCTGGGCGCAAGTGCTATGGCAGCCGATCTTAGCAGCTATCCAAACCCTCTGTTCGTGAAGGACGGAGTGTTCGATGGATTGTTAGTGGTTGGTGACAACGCTGCAGCCGAAGACATTATTGGTATAACCAATATAGCAATGAGTCTTCAAGCAGTGGCAGTTGTCAAAAAAGCAGTCGCTGGCAGTACAACTA
>JABMPP010000022.1 GCA_013202955.1 Candidatus Woesearchaeota archaeon
ATAAGCTTTTTATTATCCTTCCTATAAACATAATATTTATCATCTATTGGAGCTTTAAAATTATAGGTGGCTCTATCATCATCAATAAAAGATACATATTCAACATCAAAAGTTTCATCTTTAGAATTTTTTACAATTAACTCAATATCCTTTTCATCACCTAATTTTATAACTATAGTATGATTAAAATCTTCTTTATCATCACTTTCAGTTTCTTCATCGGAACTATTTTTCAATAATTCCAACAATTTATTTGTTGCTGATCCATCTTCTTTAGGAACAATTGTTTTTTCAGGTTCTGGTACTTCTTCAGGTATAATTACTGGTTCTTCACCCACTTCATTTAGCGCTTTGTTGAATAATATCCTGATTTGGCCTGTTTCTTTATCTATTTCATCTTCCTCATCTTCTGTTTCTTTGTCCTTCTTAAATAACTCTTTCCCAAGCTGTTCAACCCCTTTTTGAATATCCACTAATTGCTGATGTTTTTCCAACTCTTCTTTATTTTCAGCTTTAAACTTTAGATTAAGATTATTGTTAATGAATTTCATCAGTTTGTTAAACTCTTTGAAATCCAATATCAACTCAGATATCTCTACTTCCCCATTATTTGCTATGCGCTTTCCAATATTTGATATGCTATTCAAAAAACCAATTCCTCTTTTAAAGAATATTTTGTTACTGACAGCTTTTTTACCGGTTCCTTTTATAGAAATCTGTTTACTTTCTCTTGTATGAATTTTATATATCTTTTCAAGTATCTTTTCTTGCTCATTTAATGAATTAATTTCTTTTTCAGCCTCTTCAATACTTTGTATCTCTTTCCCTACAACTTCTTCTATTTGTTTTTTGATTTTATCTGATTCAACCCCAATTTTTTTGATATCTTCACCTTCTTTTTTTACTTCCTTCTCTTCTTTTTCTTTAGCAGAAATATATTCTCCTAATATTTTTCTTAACTTTACACCATTTTTAACTAGTTCCTCGAGTTTTTTAGATATTGGTTTATTTAATTTTAAAGTATCCTTTGCTTCTTTTAGAAACTCATCAAATCTTTCTCTATCTATTTCAAAACTTTCATAATTTGGCATTTTTGATGAATCCCTCTTCAGCTTTTTTATCTAATAAATCTACTTTCTCTTTCTTTTTATTCAGTAATTCTCCTAACTCACTTATTAGTTTGGTTCTGTCTTTTATTCCTTTTTTAGCTCCTTTTTTCTTATCTAAATAAATACTACCAGCTGTAAGAGCCATTATAACAACAACAACAATAATAAGAAAGACCCAGTTTGGTTTTTTCTTTTGTTCATCCTTTTTTTCATCATCTGTTTTGTCTTCAGGCTCAACATCTTCTTCAACTATCTTTTTTAACACTATTTCATATACCTTTTTACTTGGGTGTGTTATTGAGATGTTTCCTTTGTTTTCATCTTTCTCTGCAGTTATTCTGTATTTTCCATATAATTGTAGGTCAAAATTAGCAGTTCCATCTTTATCTGTTTTCCAGCTTGGATCAATAATCTTTGACATAGTATCTCCTAACAATATTAGAGTCACTTCTGCATCAGTAACAGCAACTCCTTTTTCATTAACAACCTTAACAAGGAAAAGAGATTCAACAGATTCACTAGGCTCACCTGTTCCTGCTTGTTCCACTTTACAACAGAATTTTTTACTATAAGTATCATAGCATTTAGTGCTTACACAATTATCTTTATCAAACACATCTTGGTTGCATCTCCATTCTTCGTTCTTTCCTTTACCATATTCTAAGCATTCACTGTCTTCTTTTAATTCTTCAACTGGAGGAAGATCTTTATCTCCTTCACCACTGGCAAACAAACTCAAAAACCAAGCCCAAATACCTTTAAACCAATCAAAAATACCCTTAAAAAAGTCCTTTATCTTATCAAAAAATCCTTTTTCTTTTTCATCACTTGTTGACGAATCATCTTTTTTGAAAAGACCTTTTATCTTGTCTACAAATCCTTCTTTCTCCCCTCCACTTGTATCCTTATCTTTTCCAGAGAACCATGTTGGCATTCCAACATCTATTCCTCGTGATTCAAATGCACCACCAATAAAATTAAACAATAAATAAGTTATAAGTATTGCAAGTAGGAAAGCCAATATCTTGTGTTTGTCCATGCCCATTCTTAACAACACAAAGTAAACAACAAGAATACAAACAAAGAATATTGTGTTTACAACAAATGGGATAAAGAAAGTAACACTTAATCCAGCTTTTAGAGCAGCAATTGCCATTGCTATTCCTATTATTATTGCTAATGCTTTTATTGCGTTTCTTGAATCCTTCCATTCTTCTCCAGCAAATGCTTTGCCTAAAGATATTGTGGAAATAGCAATAAACAATATTAAGAATATACCAAAGTCAATAATCTGATAATATTCATCATAAATAGGTATGCTCTGGAATCCACCAACATCTCTGTCATATCTCTCTCCAACTGGTCTAAACACATGATCATCAATCCATCTTCCTGCACTTTGTGCATCAGCACTCACGCTAAAGGAAAGCAGTACAAAAATCAACATACTGAGCAAAAACACTCTTTTTGTGTTCATCTGAACCCCCTAAGAGATTTTATCAGTAGTTCTTCTCCATAGGCAACAGAACCACTTCCCAATATATCAGTTATTTTCTTATCTGCTCTCATTACTCCACTTCTGAACTCTTCTTCAGTCATTATCATTATCTCCTTGTCTTTGAACAGATTAAACACATCTGCCCTTATCTTTGAATGATCATGAGTATCTGACACAACAAGAACATGTTTGTTCACAATAACAGCCTTTACAAGCTCTTTTAGCTCACCAAGAGAATAATCTTTAGTTTGAGAAATAATAAAGCAAGCTAGATGCCTTGCAGCTCTGTTGTTGTAATCAATATCATAGAAAAGACCAGTTCCAAGTTTTTCAGATTTTACAATCCCTGCTTGTCCAAGTTTTTTCAGACTCTTATGTGCACCAGCAGGGCTTATTTTCAGATTGAGTGCGATCTCTCTTATAGTGTATCTCTTTGAGTAGTTCTTTATAATAAAATCAATAATTGTGCCCTCATTGTCTGATATTGATATCATTTTCTACTATAAGTGAACATTCATCTATTCATATTTAAATATATCTATACTAAATGATACTATAAAACTCTTTTTATTTATATGTTTCTATTTTTTAAAGCTAATTGTTAATAAAAAGCGAACAAAATAATATATAACTTATTTTAATGTTCACTAAATATAAAAGAATGTTCACTATTAGAGGTTTAAGTTTTGTTTATTTAATGTTTCTGCAGACACATCTTCGGGGTCAAATGGATCTTTTGCAAGTATCCCATTAACCTCTCTTGGGCCATAATCAAACCCGTTTGTTTCATTGCTTATCTCATTTATTACTTTTCTTACACTCTCAACATATTTAACATGCTTGAGCACAAAATCAATAATAAACATGGCTGCTCCTCTTGTTGATATCATAGCAGCTTCATCATCCTTGAACAGTTTTTTTGAATACTCACAGATTCTGCTTGTGTCTTCATAATAATAAACTCTTCCAGCATGTCTCCATTTATCCATTGGCAGTTCTCCATCCTCATTCACTGCTTTCATTGCTCTCATATCAAATGCAGGATTTAGGTTTTCTGGCTTTCTGTACAATTTTACTTCTTTACCATCAATATCTTCTCCAGCCCAGCTGTTTAGCTCATTATTTGATCTTATTTTCATCTTGACTGTTTTTACCTTATCTATTTTATCTTGTGACCAATTCCTTGTTGAATATATCTTTCTCTTGTTATTTATCATAGGCACATAATCATAAACAGTCAGGCTTTTTGGATGATACCTTCCATCTCTTATATCATCTCTATATGAATCCCACTCATTGTTTATATAATTCCATTTATCTAATAAAGAGATTTCTTCAACACATTCATTATATTCCTCTTCTGTTATTCCTCTTACTTTTTCCCTTTCCAGATCCCCTAATAAATATTTATAATGGTCTTTCAGAATAACAGCAAAATGATTATATTTCATAATATTTCTATACTTATCATAAACAGTTGTTGCAACTTCTAATGGCATTATATTTTTATCAATCATATATCTTCTTACAAAAGGAATATCTGCTTCATAAGGTTTAATTTCATTTTCTTTACACCATTCTCTTAAGTCCCA
>JABMPP010000023.1 GCA_013202955.1 Candidatus Woesearchaeota archaeon
AAATAATATCAAAAAAATATATTAATATTCTTATTATATTATAATAATAATTATAATATTATAATTTTAGAAAGATTTATAAATAATTAATATTTACTGAAAAATATGAAAAGAAAAGTGTCAAAAATCGGGCCTGCAACATTAATGGTCTCGTTGCCAGCACCTTGGGTAAAAAGATACAACATTAACAAGGGAGATGAGATAGATTTAGAAGAAAAAGGAAATAAAATTATTGTTAGCGCTAAAAAAGAAAAAAGCATTGGAAAAGTTAACATAAGCTCAAAAGAATTAGGAATGTTTGACAGGAACTTTATATCTTATTTGTATCAAAAAGGTTATGATGAGATAAGGGTTGAATTTGATGATGTAAAAATATTTAATATTATTCAGGATAAGATAAGCAAGTTAATGGGTTTTGAGATTGTGAATCAAACACAGAATTCCTGCACAATAAAAAGCATCTCAACAGTGCTTGAAACAGAGTTTGATTCAATATTAAGAAGAACATTTCTGATACTGGTTGAGATGGCAAACAGTTCTTATGAAGCATTTGAAGAAAATAATTATCAAAAGTTAAAAGAGATTTCTGCCATGGAAATAACAATAGACAGATTAACTGATTTCCTGAAAAGAATATTGAATAAAAATGGATACAAAGAGGAAGAAAAGCTTACTTTTATTTATTGCATTATAAGGGATCTTGAAAAAGTCGGCGACATCTACAGAGACATCTGCAATGAATACGCAGACAAAAAAACAAAAATAAGCAAAGAAACATTAAATCTTTTCAAAGAGACAAACAATCTGTTTGAATTGTTTTACAGATTATTCTACAAATTTGATAAAAAAGCTGTTGTGATGCTACATAAGGAAAAGAATAGATTAATGAAAAAAGCAAATGAATTATTTGAGAAACAGCAAAAACAAGAGCTTAAATTAATACACAACATAATGAATCTCACAACAATTGTGTTTGATCTGTATGGCCCTTATTTCACTATGGTTGTATAATTACCAAATATTTTAAATAATATTTATAATTCTTAATAATTGGGGTATTTATGGAAGAAGAAGAATTTCTAAATCTTGAGGAGGCTATAGAAGAAGAGGATGATGAAGATAGTGATGAAGATGAAATAAAAAAAATAAAAATAGGTGATATGTATATCCTTGAGGTTGAAGAAAAATTCCAGCCTGTTTATGACAAATTCATCAATGGTGTTGACCCTAATCCTTCTGTTATTCTAAATGAAAAGTCAGTTGATTATAATGAATTGTTTTCATATCTTGGAAACAGAATAACAACAAACATGTATGAGAGTGCTGAATCTGGTGGAGGAGGAGCAGTATTAAGATCTGGTGATCAGGAAGTGATCCCTGTTGAGCTAAAAACAATTGAGGCAGGAATAAAAAAAGTTAAGTATCTAACTCCAGGGAATGTCACAATGGATTCACCAATACCTTTTGAAGGCATGACATCAGATGAATATGAAAAGTTTAGAATGTGGAAAGTTCTCAATCCTGGAATGGCCAAGTTTTATATGGATACAATGTGATTGTCAAGATTTTTAAAGCAATATAAGTTAGTGAAACACAGGTGAATTTATGTCAGTTGATTATGATACAGAAAAACTATTTGAATTTTATAATAAGAATCAAAAAGCAAAAAGCTATATGGATTCTCATTTCTCATCAGATCAACCAAGTGATGATTATCTGCCAGCCTTGAATAAATTATACAAAAAAAACCAAAGAGGAAAAGTGTTAAAATTTGGTGCAATAGGTGGGATTGCTGCAGCTGCCGCTTACGTGCTTTTATAAGGGTTTTCACACCTGCTAATTCGCCTGAATTCTTAAGATATAGACGCTAAAAAGCCATTCTAAAAGCGAAAGATTTATAAAGAAATAGCCATTGAAAATATTAGAGGAAACACACTCAATCTTGAGGATTTTTTCATTAAAAAAATTATACAATTTAGATAAAAACCCTTAGAAATCAAAAGGATGTCTGAAAACAAAAAACAAGGAGTTTTTTAAGCACTATGAAAATTGAAAATTTTCAGGGTGTCAAAAATATGGAGTATTTTTGAACATGGAAGAAAAAAGCAGTTACAAAGCAAAAGATATTCAAGTTCTGGTTGGACTTGAGGCTGTAAGAAAAAGGCCTGGAATGTATGTTGGTTCTACCGGTTTATTGGGATTACATCATATTGTTTATGAAGCAGTTGACAACGCAATAGATGAGGCAATGGCTGGTTACTGTAATAATATTACTGTAACAATACATAAAGAGAACATTATCACAGTTGAAGATGATGGAAGAGGAATTCCTGTTGATATACATCCTAAATTAAAAAAGCCAGCTTTAGAGATTGTCATGACAAAACTTCATGCTGGTGGAAAATTTGACAAGAAAAGCTATAAGGTTAGTGGTGGATTGCATGGTGT
>JABMPP010000024.1 GCA_013202955.1 Candidatus Woesearchaeota archaeon
ATAATCACCTCTTTTTCCCCAGCAGGATTCTCTTCGGAGAATCTTGCTAGGGTTTCTAAACCCTAGTTTTTACTCTTCTTTAATTTCTTCAATTTAATAAGGAACCCCATATAAAGCCCGAAGAATAATCCAGAAGCAAAAAACAAAATGTTAACCATATCAATTGGTGCAACATTAACTCTTTTCCTCTCTTTAAAATAAATATCTAAATCACTCATACCTAAAGCATATTCTGAATATAATAATGAAGAATAAACATCTTCTTCTCTTAAGCTGTCTGCATATTCATAATAGCTGTATGCAAGTATTGGAAAAACCCCATTGTTAATCTCTTTTGCTATGCTTCTTCTTGCTATATCTAATTTTTTATCCAGTATTATTTTTGCATTGTCTTCATCAAGACCCAAAACACTAAGTATAGAGTCTATCTCTGCTTTTGATTTTGTGGCTTTGAAAAGGCATAATTCATAATCCTCTTTATCAAGATCATCATAAGCTCTACTCAATTGTTTCTTTACCTCTTCTAACTCAAATGGAATAAAAAGTTCTATATATTGAAATCTTTCTTCAACCTCTAATATTTTCTTTAGACAGGATTTTCTGACATTTTCTTTGTTCAACTCAAACTCTTTTCCTTTTTCATCAAAAAACTCTGACCATGATCTAGCTGTATAAATCCTTTCCTGGGCATAAGCAAGATCATAAAGAGCATTATTAATATTTCCAGCAATAATGTTTTTTGAGGCATCATTTGCAAAGTCAACTGCTTCTATTAATCTTTGTTTAACAATCATATATGCTTCTAAATCTGTCAATGTTTCATAACTCATAGCTTTCAATCTTTTGTTTGATTCCTCAGCTATTTTTTTGATATTTAATGTATAATTTACTATTTTCCCAACACTATGGTTCTGCAGAATAAGCAGCATATGCTTATAACCAACATTTGCCCCAAAGCAAAAGCTAGCTGAAGAATAATATTTAGTTTTGTTAAAAGAGGTTTCTCCTGACATGCTTATGTTATTTATATCAGAAATAGCTTTACTAACATCCTCATCCCACTCATAATTATCAACCTTTTCTTTTAGATATTTGCTTCTGTCACATAGATCTTCAGCAAGCATCCTCATTGTTTTTTCATATGTTTCACTAATTATTAGATCAACATCTTTTTGATATCTTTTTCCTGAAAACTCAAACAATGCATCATCAAGTTCTGAGACAGAAACAACCTCTATTCCTAATTCATAACCAAACGCTGTTAAATTAGTTTCATTTTCATCTGAAAATATTGTTTCTGCTTTTGGAACAAGAACTTTTTTTATTCCATTCTTGAATGCTGCTTCTATTTTTTCTTTTAACCCTGCAACAGGGCCTATAATCCCTCCAGAATTTATTGTGCCTGTAACAGCAACTGTTTCATCTATCTCCAGGTTGTCAAGAACTGAGACTGTCAAAACAGCTATTGCTGCTCCTGCGCTTGGCCCACCAACAATTGAGTGTCCTGCCCTTATAACATAAAAGAAATCCTGATTGTCACAATCTAAATCAAGATGTTTGCATGCTATTTCTTTTGCAAATCTTGTTGATATTTGTGTGTCTATCTTTGTTAAAGGGAATGTTTCAATGAAAACAGCGCCACTCCCTGGCCTTGTCTCAAGATAAAGATCTGCAACACTGCCAGAAAACACTCCATTCGCTTCTGTAACTGCAAGAAGTTTTATATGACCATCATTAGCAGAAACAGACGAAACCACTAATAAAAACAATAAAAACATGAATAATTTTTTCATTTGTGTATAGAAAAAATAATTTAATATAAATCTTTGGGGTTATTCCTTCTTAGAATCTTTAGTTCCATTCAACTTTTCTGTGTGTCTACACTTAGGATATTTTGAGCAGCCATAAAAACTTCCATAAACACTCTTCCTTATAATTAGATTCCCATCACATTTTGGACACTTCTTCTCAACATTTCCTTGTTCAATATCCTCTATCTCTTTTTTTGTTTCCTCATCATGATTCTGCTTTGATGGACACTCAGGATTTATACAAACTCTTTGTGTTCTTTTCCCTCTTGTTATTGTGATCATTGGATGATCGCATTCATTGCAACTCTTTTTTGATGTATGCACAGCTCCTGTGTTTGGGATGCTAAATGTTGTTTTACAATCAGGATACTTATTGCATGCAATAAATCTTCCAAATTTTCCCTTTCTTAATGTAAGTTCACCTTCTTCACAATTAACACATTTTCCAAGTGTGCTTGAGATTCTTCTTGTCTCAAATTCTGCTTCCATTAATGCTTTTCCAATCTTTTTTTCCTTTTTCTTAAAATTTTTCAGCACTTCAGTCAAAACTTCTTTTGCTTCTTTCAGCACATCTTTTCCTTTTTTCTTTTTCTCTCTTATTTCATTCATTTCCAACTCAAAGTGTTTTGTAAGCTCTTCATCAAGAATTCTTGGAGAGTATTTCTCAAGTGTCTCAACTGTTTTTATTCCTAACTCAGTTGCTTCTAATGCTGTTCCTGTAACATAACCTCTCCTGTATAATGTATCAATTATTTGTGCTCTTGTTGATTTTGTGCCAAGGTTTCTTTTCTCAAGCTCTTTGATTATTGAGGCTTGTGTGTATCTTTTTGGTGGCTGTGTCTCTTTCTGGAGCATGTTTGTCTCCTTTACTCTTACTTCTTCATCTTTTGAGACTCCTGGAAGTTCTTCTTCCTCCAATTTAACATATTTTCCATAATAAACATGCCACCCTTTTTCTTTTGTTCTTGTTCCTTTTGATATAAATATCTCTTCATTAACATCAATATTTATCTGCATTGTTTCTCTTGTTGCAGGTTTTCCGAATGTTGCCATGAATCTTCTCACAATTAAATCATATATTCTGGCTTCTCTTCCATCAATATCTCTTATTATTCCTGTTGGATAAATTGCAGGATGTGCAGGATCTGTTTTTTTCCCATTGTTTGGGGTTAATTCTTGAGAAAGCAGTTTCTGCACAAGTTCTTTGTAAAAATCTTGCTTCATGAGCTCTTCCATAATCTGTTTGTAACCTATTGCTTCAGGCAGAATCTGTGAGCTTGTTCTTGGATAAGAAATAAGTCCGTTTGTGTATAATTCCTGTGCTATTGAAAGAGTTTCTTTAGGTGAAATCTTGAAAACCCTATATGCTTCTGTCTGTAGGGTTGTAAGATCAAATGGAGTTGGTGGGGTTTGAGTGAATTCTGTTTTTTTCACATCAGCCACTTTTCCTTTGTCACTATTTTTTACTTTTTCAAAGATTTTTTCTGCTTCATCTTTTTCCCAGAACTTATCTTTTTCATGCCATGCTTCTAGACTCCCATTATCTACATCACCAAGAAGGTTTATCTGCCAAAACTGCACTGGATCAAATGCTCTTATCTCTTTCTCTTTTTCAACAACTATCTTCAAGGAAGGTCCTTGTACCCTTCCAGAACTTAATATCTTGAACTTTCCTATTGATTTTATTGAACTTATAAGCGCTCTTGAAAGATTAATACCATAATAATAATCCAGAAAATGTCTTGTTTCACCTGCTTCTGCTTGTCCCCATTCTATTGTTTTATGCACATTATCATATGCCTTGATAATGTCTGGCTTTGTTAATGTTGAGAATTTCATTCTTCGTGCATCTTTTTGTTTGCATGCATATCTAAGAACATTTAACCCAATAACCTCTCCTTCAACATCATAATCACATGCAATTGTAAATTTATCTGCATCTTTGGATAATTTCTTTAGAACATCAAGATATTTCTTTGTAAATTTTGATTCTTTGCTCTTTTTATATGATGGTTGCCATTCTATATCAAATGTTGGATAATCATATCCTTTTTTCTTTTTTTCATCCAAAGTGTATAAATGACCGACAGCACATGCAACTACAATTTCCTTTTTTTTATGCTTTAATTTGTAGTAAGGAACCTTGTTGTGACTCTCTTTTTTTGGTTTTGTGTCTGCCAAAGCTTCGGCTATTCTTAAACTTGCTTTTGGTTTTTCGGTTATAATTAATTCATACATAACTTTTTGTAAAAACCCAGGTTCATATAAAAATCTTATGAATTTAGCTAAAAAGTTAAAAATAAGCAGATATTACAACAAAATATGAAGAAAATAATTGAGGATGTTGTAAAAGCTGTAAAGGAAAACATAAGATTTTCCGACGACACATCATTAGTAAAGGATAATTTCAAAGAGATAAAAGATGAGAAAACCAGTAAGAAAATAGTATTTATTGATGGAGGAAATACTGAAATACTTGCTTCTCCTGACCTATCTGTGCATTTAATAAGAACATTTTTCTGTGTTTATCAAAAGAATAAAAGAATAAAAAGCGAAAGAAAAGAATTTTTTGTTTTGGTAAAATCTGTTAAAAAGGGAAAGGATATTTTCTATAAAACAGAAACATTTCCAAAAAATAAATCATTTGAGTTTAGTTTTAATTCATTAGATTCAGAATTAAAGACAGGGAATGAAAGAGTTGAGATTTCTAGGATTGGTGGTGTTATAAGAAGATTTGCTGAATTAGAAGCAGCCAAACAATTTAAAGATTCAATTGTTGTTTTAGATGGTTCATTAAAGCCAACTTATCCTGGAGAAAAAGATTTTCTGAAAAAATTAGGTAATAATGTGATTGGGTTGTCAAAAACAACAAGATTATTCACAAAAAAGGGGATTGGATTTGCAAATATGTTGAATAAGCAGGGGCCAAAACATTCTTGGATTTACAAATCAGAGGAATCTGAGAAAAATCTAGATGCAGATATATATTTTGTTAAGCTAAATAAAAATTCAAAGCATGTTTTCAGGATTGATTCAAAAAACCTTGATTCTGAGGTTTTAGCTCTATTAAAGGAAAATTCAAGAGATTTATCGTTTCCTGGCTATCCATATGGTCTTGTAGAAGCAGACAGGTTTGCTAGAGTATCCAACAATGAAAAAGAGATGTTAAACACTATTTTCTCCTCTAAATTAAGCTCATTTATAGAGATAAACAAGTTCTTGTCATCACTAAACGCCCATGACACATTAGATAGACTGAGTCACTAGTAGTTACGAAAAAAATATAAAAGATAAAGAAAAAGATACTATATATACTATATTTTTATAGACTAACGGAGGTTTAAACAATGGAGAAAGTTATTGGCAAATGGGCATTTATCGTGGGTGTCTTATTGGCAATAGTTGCAGGATTAATCGTAGCACTACCAGTCGCAATTGTTGGCTGGGTTCTTGTTGTGCTGGGACTCGTAGTGGGTTTCCTGAACATTGGTGATAAAGACGCAACACCTTTCTTAATTGCCACAATCGCATTGATGACAGTGGGAGCTGCAGGTCTTGCAGCTGTTCCAACAGTCGGTATGTTTATTGGAAACATGCTAACTAATATCGTAGCATTTGTTGCACCAGCAGCATTGGTTGTGGGATTAAAAGAAGTCTATCAATTGGCTTCTTTGTAAATAAAGGTTTTTTATGCTAAAAAAAGCATTCGCTTTTTTGGCACGCTAAGAAAAACTGTTGTTTTTCTGGCGTGTAAGCAACTCAAGTTGCTTAGCACCCTAGAAATCCTTTGGATTTCTATGGTTTTTTTATTTTTTTAATTAATTCACTATTTTTCGAAAGTTACAAAAATAACACTTATTTTCTAACTTCAGAACTACAGTTCCGAAAGTTACAAAAAATTTCAAGAAATTTTTTTAACTTCGAAATTGCGTGACAATTTCGAAAGTTTTATATATAATAATCATAATTCATAATCTTGGTGTAATTTAAAAATGAGGAAAATATTATCATGGGTTAGAGGATCATCACCTTCTGGAGATGAAGAGGATGAGATGGAAATGGGAGAAGAAGAATATGTTGAATTGAACACCTTGTCAGGAGATGAGGTTAAATCAAAAGTTGTTGTTAGACCTTATGTTATTGATGATTTCTCAGATATAAAAGATATATTAGATTCTTTGAGAGAAGGTTATACAATCGCTCTTATCAACATCAAACCATTGAAGGAAAAAGATCTTGTTGAGCTTAAAAGAGCAATAAACAAACTAAAAAAGACCTGTGATGCAATTCAAGGTGACATAGCTGGATTCGGAGATGATTATATTGTTGTTACTCCTTCTTTTGCAAAAGTGTATAGAACAAAACAGACAGCAGATGTAAGTAAAGGATAAAAATATAAATTATAACTCCTAATCATTATTTTCTAGAACGATAAATTTTAAATACTGAATTCTCTAGAAATTCTTCTATGCCAGAACAAACTGAGGAATTAAAAGGACAGGATTGTCCGATGTGTAAGACAAAGAATCTAACTTTATTAGAGTCTGAATCAGAGGTTCCTTTTTTTGGAAAAGTATATTTGTTTTCTATGACTTGTGAGAACTGTAAATATCATAAATCAGATGTAGAATCAACTGAAAAAAAAGAGCCTTCAAAATACACATTTGAGGTTGGCTCTGAAGAAGATCTGAAAGTAAGGGTTGTAAGATCAAGCGAAGCAACAATAAAGATCCCTCACGTAACTACAATCACTCCAGGACCAGCTGCTAGCGGCTATATAACAAACATAGAGGGCATTCTAAAAAGAGTAAAGTACCAGATAGAGGAAACAAAAGAGGGTGCTGAAGACAAAGCGGATAAGAAAAAAGCAAAGAACCTACTTAAAAAATTAAACAAAGTGTTATGGGGTCAGGAAAAACTAAAAATAACTGTTGAAGACCCAACAGGCAACTCAGCAATTATTTCTGAGAGAGCTGTTAAAGGAAAGATTTAGATTTGTTTTCTTGGATTAAATATTACTTCTGAAGATTGACTAGCATTAATTTGATCAAGAAAATCTTTTAAGATACTCTTTTTAGTATATGCAAGAAGAACATCAAGCTCACTCTTTGTTCCAAAATTCTTTTCCCCACCATCAACAAGCATTCTTTGTGGATAAAATTCTAAGTTGTAAAATGAATTAAGTGATTTTGTGCTTGGAAGATTCTTTTCAACAAAATATTGGAGAAGAACCTCAGCTATTTTTCCTCTAAGAGTTCCTGGAAAATAATGTTCTTGATTGTCTTCATAAAAGCGTCCTTTTGAAAGAATTTTATATAAATATTCCCAGTTTTCTTTTTCAATTGTTTCTATAAGTTTTTCTTTTTTATTTAATCTATAATCTCTTCCTTTGTGCTGGTTTATTATATTTTTAAGTTGTCTTTTGAATGCTGCATCCAAATCAGGAATTTCAGTCATGTATATTGCAAAATCAACATCATGAGCCATCAAACTATCTTCAATTGAATCTGTTGTATCCCATGTAGCAATTCCAGTATGTATTTCATGTGTGGGAATCTCTGAATTGTTTGAATATGTGTTTATTTTTTCTTCAAGAATTACAGAATTTTTTTTTGCTTGTTTACATTTATCTGAAATTGTAAAAATTCCATTCTCAATAATTGCTAAATGATATGGTCTTCTCTTCGGTGTTACATTTTTAAATAAGTGCTTTAGTAGTGTGTCCATTAATAATCACTATAACCCCATCTCTACCTCTTTACATGATTCTGGGTTCTTTTTCTTTATATTTTTTTCTGTAATCTAACCATCCAGAGCAACTTCTTCTCCTGTTTTTTTTGGCTCTTTTAAATCAGATCCTGATTCTTTTTTAAGAACATCAACCTTGTCAAGCTTTTCCCATGTAAAATCAGGATCATCTCTTCCAAAATGACCATATGCTGCTGTCTTTTTGTATATTGGTCTTTTCAGGTCAAGATGCTTTATTATTTCAGCAGGCTTTAATGGGAAATGTTTTCTAACAAGCTCTTCTATTTTTTCTTCAGGTATTTTATTTGTGCCAAATGTATGAACTAGAACAGATATTGGATCTGCAACACCTATAACATATGCAAGCTGCACTTCGCATTTATCAGCCAAACCAGCACCAACAATGTTTTTTGCAATATATCTTGCAGCATAGCTTGCTGATCTATCAACTTTTGAAGGATCTTTTCCTGAAAAGCACCCACCACCATGACTTCCATGCCCACCATAAGTATCAACAATTATTTTTCTTCCTGTTAGTCCTGCATCGCCAACAGGACCACCAATCACAAATTTTCCTGTTCCATTAACAAATATTTTTGTGTTTTCATCTAAATATTCTCCACAAACAGGTTCTATAATGTGTTTTTTGATATCCTTTCTGATTGTAACAAGATCAACATCTGGGCTGTGCTGTGTTGCTATAACAACTGCCTCTATTCTTGTTGGCTTTCCATTCTCATACTCAACAGCAACCTCTGATTTTCCATCTGGTCTAAGATATTTTAAAACACCTTTTTTTCTTATTTGTGCAAGCTTATAGCATAGTTTGTGTGCCAACACAATAGGAAGAGGCATTAATTCCTTTGTTTCATTTGATGCATAACCAAACATTAATCCCTGGTCTCCTGCACCTTGTTCATGATCTTCTGCTGTATTAACACCTTGTGCAATATCAGGACTTTGTTCTGAAATAGAGTCCAACACTCCACAACCTTCATGGTCAAATCCATAGCTTGGATCAGTATATCCTATTTCTTTTATTGTCTCTCTAACAACCCTTTGAACATCAATGTATGTTTTTGTTGTTATCTCTCCAGCAACAATCACAAAACCTGTTTTTGTTAATGTTTCGCACGCAACTCTTGATTCAGGGTCCTCTTTTAATGCTTCATCAAGAATAGCATCACTTATCAGATCACACATCTTATCTGGATGACCCTCAGTAACACTCTCAGAAGTGAATATATATTTTCTTTGTTTCATATTACCACCCAATTATTCTATTTTTAAGAAAAAATTTGAATATAAAAATGTTTGGCATTTTAAGCACTTCCAACAGGAACATGATATTGTTTGTCATCCGGCCCAATTGGATAAATTTCATCAACTGTGCTCCCTCTATG
>JABMPP010000025.1 GCA_013202955.1 Candidatus Woesearchaeota archaeon
TCAACAACTTCTGGAAGGAGATGAAGAAACGCACCACCAAATAATGCACCTGCAGAAAAACTAACTAAGCACAACAATATTTTCTTCAGTTTTTCTTCCTTAATTGAGATTGTGAACAATCCTATTAAGGATATTGCACTCACTATTATAACACTAATTATTGAATAAAACCACGGATTCACCATGATTTGGGTGATATATATTGTATTAATAAATCTATCGTTGAAAAACCAAAAAACATACTCACTATCGTTCGTAGCTTTTTGTTTTTTCTCACCAAAGGTTCGAAAAACCAAAAAATATATATAATAAAAAATCAAATTTATACTCGATGGGAAAGAAATGCATTATGTGTGAAGAAGATGCTGGATTTTGCATAAAAGGAACTAGCGAATGTTATTGCGAAGAATGTGCAAAAGAGCATTTTTCTGACCTTGATCTTTTACAAAGAGTTGAAGAACAAGCTCAATCATTAAAAAAAGCAGTAGAAACTCAGGATTCTTAAAATGGATATAAAAATTGGTAAACTACAATTGACAATTGGCGCACTTACAGCCTATGTTGTTTTTGTAATACTGGTTGCAGTTATAATAGTAAAATTCTCAACTAATATCTGGTAGAATTATTCTAAAAAATTCCTTCGAAATTTTTAGAATCACAAAATTTGTTTGTTCCAGCAAATTTTCATGATTCTTTAGTTGCTTTCTTCTTTGCTGGCTTTTTCTCTTCCTTTTTAGCAACTTTCTTTTTTACAGGCTTTTCCTTCTCTGTCTCTTTCACTTCTTCCTTCTTCTCTGTCTCTTTCACTTCTTCCTTCTTCTCTTCTTTCTTTGCTGGCTTTTTCTCTTCCTTCTTCTCCTCAGCTTTCTCTTCTTTCACTTCCTCTTTCTTCTCTTCAACCTTTTCCTCAACCTTCACTTCTTCAACTTTTTCCTCAACAAATCCTGCTTTCTTCTTTACTTTTACAACCTCTAAAACTCTTATTTGGGCAATGCTGACAGGATATGTTTTCTTTAATCCATCTTTAAGTGATTTTTGGACTTTGTGAAATATAATTTGTTCAAAAAGATCTATTAATATGGTTTTTTGAATTAATCCAACTAAATAATTTTTAATATTAACTCTTAAGTTTTTTTTAATAGAACTCTTTGTTTTTGACTGTGTGATAACCATTGGCTTTATTCTTACTGTTACTTTATCAGCTGTGACTACTGTGAATGAATCATCTAATCTGTCTTTTTTTCTTCTGATCATTCTTTTTATGCTTGATGGAACCATATTATAACTTACAGGCTTTGCAAACCCTTTTTCAGGATTAATCTTGTATATCTCAAATTTTAAGTTTACGTTCTGGTTTTTTGGATTTCCAGTTATGTTCATAAGATTAGCAACAATTGTTTTGCCTTCTAATGTCTGAGGATCAGAAGTGTGTAATTCACAAATGAATCTTTCTCCCATTTCCTTTATTGTGAAAACAGGGAACCATCTTTTCTTCTTTACTTTTCCACCCTGTGTTTTTTTGGTTTTTGCCATGTTGTGTTGAGAAGATTGAATCCTTTTATAAATGTTACGCTCAAAACTCTTTTAAGAATTTAATAAGCTCATTTGATTTTTCAAACTCCATGAATTCCTCTTTAGTCATTGCTGGAATATCTTTTGGTCTTTTTCTTTTGAAAATAACTAGATTTTTTGCATCCAATAGTTTTGATGTTGAGATAAACTCTTTATGTGTTTTGTCTCCAACATCTGTTAGAATAATATCCTTTTCTTTTTTTGCTATAATGTCAAAAGGCCCTTTTTTTATATCTGAGGCTTTGAATCCTAGGTTAGAGTATTTTTTCCCTATTATTGTGCCTGGCTCTGCTATTTCATGCTCTTTTGCTTCTAAAAGATTCACTTTTTTGAAAACACTATCTCCAAACAGATCATACACTTTTGCTGCTTTGTTTACTGTTATCTCAGCTCCTTCGTTTTCATATTTGCTTATCATTCTCTTGGAAACACCTATTTTTTTCGCGAGATCGTTTAAAGACAAGTTCTTTCTCTCTCTTACTTTTTTTAATTTATTTCCAAGTATTGAGGCTGTTAGCCCTGCCTGTGTTCTTTTAATAAACAGTGCTTTGTTTGTTACTGCACTCTTGAATGTAGCAGGATTTAATGTGTAAATTCCCAATCTTGAGTAAACAACATTATCTTCTAGCTTTGTTCCTGCTTTTTCAGCAACAATAACAGGAGTTGTGTCTATATATGAAGCTATTTTATTCATCTCATTGATATGCTCAGAGTTGATTGCATTTGCGTCTTCTAAAGCTTTTATCAGCATAACTGTACTTCCTTTCCTTGCAATCACATCAAAACAGCTCCCTTTCAGGCTCTTCACAGTGAATCCTTCTCTTAATAGGAAAATAAACACTTCTTCTAATAAATCATATTTCATACTTTAAATAGAATATATAGAGTTTTAAAAACATTGTGGTGACATAAAGCTTTTTAAATAAAACACCTCTTCACCTTAAAATGAAAAATTATAAGATAATTGACAATAGTGTAGAGATTCATAATGAATGCTCTCTTGATGATTATACTAAAACAGTTAATATGAAAGAAGATTTTTATGGAGTTTCACTTTTAAATTCCATTTATATTGGAAAGGATTTTACTATTACAACATTAAATGGTGAGGTTGGCGATGAAAATAAGATTCCAGAAGGGATTTTTGTTGACTGTTTACATGGTTTGATAACAGAATTAACTGACACAAGAGTGTTCCTTTCCCCAGAAGCTTCTAAAGTAATGAAAACATTATTGCTTACTTCTTTGGAAGGAAAGATAGAACTACCTAATATATATTTAACCCATGTTGATCACATACTTCATCCTAAGTTTGATGAGAAAACAGGTTTTAGAGAATAACAATTATAAATAAAATAAAAGAAATTAAAATTCTTCGTTCTTAAAAGGATTTTCTCCTGAGCCTACCCAGATATAATGTCCTTTCTTGTTTTTTTCAAATACTTTTTCGATTTTGGTTATCAACGTGTTTAATACATTTGCTATCATATTGTACGCCCCTTACTTCTTTATCTTTTTTAATGTTATTTCGATTGTGCTGACCCTTACGTTTCTGCCTTCCTTGTTTGTGAATTCTTCAGAGTCAATCTTTATACCAATTAGCTCCACTTGTCCTTCTAAAAATCTTTTTGAAGCCACTTCAACAACGTCTACTGCTCTACTAATAAATTTCCCTCTTGCCTTAACTGCGACTTCTTTTGCGTCCTTTGTTGTAAATTGCATCACTACACCGGTTACATAGTTCATAAATGGCTTTGAACCGATGAAAATTGAGCTGTCGTCTCCTGCCATACTAGTCACCCCCTAGTTTATGTCACTGATATATCAATGATTATTCCTTAGTCTTCATTAATCTTGTTGCATAGCCTGCAACAATATTTCTAATTTTCTTTGACGGAAAATCAACTAATGTCACTAATATTTTTTTGTTTTCATCAAAGTCTTTCTTAAGCTGATCACTATATTTGTCAATCACTTTTAATGTTACTCGTTTGACCAATGTTGTTTTTATTCGTCCCATGTTATCAACCGTCGAATAAGAAGTGATAAATTAGTGCTTTATAAACTTATCGAAATTACATCTTTTCAGGTGCTTCTATGCCTAATATACTCAATGAGTTTCTAAGTGTTATTCTTACAGAATCAGCTAATATTAATCTTGCTTTCTTAACATCTTTATCTGCTTTTAGAATATTACAGCTGTGGTAGAACTCGCTAAATCTTTGTGCAAGCTCAACAGAGTAGCCTGCTATCATGTGTGGTTTGAGGTCTTTTGTGGATTTTTCAACCATCTCAGGGAATTCTGAGAGCTTTTTTAATAATGCTATCTCTTTGTCTTTGAAAAGCAACTTATAATTTATTTTCCTATCTAACTTTTTCTTATATGTCTTTAATATTGAGCATATTCTAGCATGTGAATATTGGATATATGGTGCGCTTTCACCCTCAAAATTCAATGCAGATTCCCAGTTAAACAGCACATTCTTCTCAGGAGACACTTTCAGAATAGAGAATTTGACAGCACCATAACCAATTGTTTTTGATAACTTCTCAAGATTCTTTATCTTTCCATGCCTTTTAATTATCTCTTTCTTTGCTTTGGATACTGCTTCGTTCATAAAATCCTCTAATAACACTAGATTGCCTTTTCTCGTCGACATCTTGCCTTCTGTTAAAAGAATAAATGAATAAAACGTGATATTAGGTGCTTTTGTTTTTAACAAGCTTAAAGCAGCCTGTATTTGTTGATAATACAGTTTATGATCTTCACCAAGAACCCAGTAATTATGCTTGGTTTTCTTCATTTTTTCAATTGTATAAGCAAGATCTCTAAGAACATATAGTGAAGTTCCATCTCTTCTTGTTAAAACCAGGACAGGAACCTTCATTGGTAATTTAAACTCTTTTTGATCCAGAACTTTTCTTCCATCTTCATCTGTAAATACTTTGCCTGTTTTCTCTAATTTTTTTAAGATTTTATTAGTAGATCCATCATAAAGATATTTAGATTCAGGGTCAAAAGAATCATAATGAATTCCAAAGTCTTTGAAAATATTAACCTGGCCTTTAATGCAGATGTCAACAATTTTTGTGAACTCAGCTCTGGTTTTTTTGTCGCCGTCTTCTAATTGTTTTAACAAATCAAAAACCTGCTTCTCAATTTTTGGATTCTTCTCCATTTTTGCTGAAATTTTGACATAAAGATCCAATAAATCATTGAACCCAACTTTTTTCTTGTCTCTACAACCTAATATTAACAAAGCTATTTGTTTTCCAATATCATTAACATAATAATGAACCTCTGTTTTATATCCTTGAAACTTTAGAATTCTTGATACAAAATCACCAATCATTGCGTTTCTGGCTCTTCCTACATGAGGGCTTGCATTTGGATTTACGCTTGTGTGCTCTACTAATGCTTTTCTTCCTTTTCCAACATTACTGGATCCAAATTTTTCCTTTTCTTTCTGTATTCTATCTAATATATATGGTGTGAGTTTTTTTTCACTGATAAAGAAATTAAGATAAGGTCCTTTAATTTCTACTTTTTTTATCCATTTACCAAGATCAATCTTCTTGCATAGCTCCTGTGCTATTGTGTTGGGGTCTTTTTTCAACTGCTTTGATGCACTAAAACATGGAAATGAATAGTCTCCTAACTCTGGTGCAGGAGGCCTCTCAAGAGATATATCTTTTATTCCTAATTTTTTTAATGCTTTTTTTATTTCAGCCTCAAATTTTTCCATAGAAAGAA
>JABMPP010000026.1 GCA_013202955.1 Candidatus Woesearchaeota archaeon
CGGATGTTGATTATAAAGTAGAAGGAAATAAGCATATCTGGACCTTTACTGCATCAACAGAAGCCCCAAAAATCACTTATAGTGTTATGCTTCCTGCAGCATCAACTGGAGTTATTGATTTAAAAACAGATTACACTCTTCCTGATGCAGAAGGAACTGTTAGCTCAAAAGTTACTGTTTCTGATGAAGAATGGGGTTATCAACAAGAAACAACAGAAACATTTCCAGATCAAAATTCTATAGATCAAGAGATAATTGAAGGTATTATAATTGAAGAGCAGAGTGTTATAAGGCCATGGATGATAATAACAGCAATAGCTGTTGTTGTTGCTATAGTTGTTCTTTTATTTATTTTTAAGAGTAAAAAACCAGAAGAAGTAGATGAATATGAAGCTTAGAAAATCACAAGCAGCATTGGAATTTCTTATGACTTATGGATGGGCTATGCTTGCTACTATTGTTATTATAGCTGTATTGGTTAGTTTTGGTGTTGTTAATCCTTCTATTCTTCTTGGAAATAAATGCACCCTAACAACTGGAATCAGCTGTCTTGACCAAAAGATAGATTCTGATACCAGAATGATATTCTTAGAGATAAGAAATGGGATGGGAAAAGGAATAATGATAAACAAAGTCAATGTAACAGGAGAGGATATTGGGCCAAGAGGATGCTCTTTGGATCCAAACACAAGGCTTCCACCCCAATTTGATAATCCATTGGATAATGTGTTTAGTGGAAGCAAAGGTGCAAGAGTAAAAGATGGAAAAACAATAACACTTCCTGTTAGGTGTTATGACCAAATGTTTGGGAGTCCACAAGGAAAATCAAGATTAGAAATAAATATGGAATGGCATTATGATACTAGCAGTTCTAAATACAACCATGTTGCAGATGGAGAGATATACACAGAAATAAAAAAAGGAGAATGTGAAGAAGGAACATTTTATGTTAGTGGATTAGATGGCTCAAGCGACTGCTGTAATGAATTTGATGCTTATGTTGTTGAGTGGGAATGTGTTTACTGTCCCGATGAAAAGCCATATTTTGCTTATATTACAGGTGTTTTAACAGGACAGAACTCAAAAGAGATAGCATTTGTGGAAGGTGCTCCTCCTTTTATAAATAACACAGAGCTTCTTGTGCTTCCATGTCAGGCAGATTTTACAAGAGCTGAGTTTGATATAAGTAATGAAAGAAGCCTAAGCAATGAATCAGACGCGTTTTCAGCTGTTCTTGTGACAGATGTTTCAGGAAGCATGGGATATAGGTTTAATTCTTCATCATGGCCTTCTGGCACATGGCGAAGTTGTGTTGATGATGGTTTATTTCTGTCAAATACTGCAAGATTAGCTTTAGCAAAATGCGCTCAAACAGGAATTGATAATATTAACATGACTTTTGAGGGATTTATCACAAAACTTCTTCAGAATTTTTCAGAAAATAGAGTTGGGTTAGTTACTTTTGCGTCAACATCAATACCTAGATCTGTTTTAACAAATAATATAGGAAACCTGAATTCAAATGTGGATTTATACAATGCTGGTGGTGGAACACAGATGGAAAGCGGGTTAAGAGATGCTGTTAATGTTCTTCAGACTGATAACCCAAATAGTGTTGATTACATAATATTGATTTCTGATGGAGAAGAAAGTTTTGGAAGTGATTCAGCCGGCTATGTGTGTGGGGTTGAATTCCCATTAAACACAACTGTTTATGCATTAGGAATAGGACCTGTTTATTTCTTTGATCCTGGATTTGAGGGAGATTGTGACCATGCTGGGAAACCAATCGCATGCAGAACACTTCAGGATCTTACTGCGTGTAGTGGTGGAAAAGCTTATAGTGCAATGACTCCAGATGGAATAGTGTCTTCTTTAGAAGAAATTGCTGGCATAATAACCCATTATCCTTCTAACCTGAATGTTGTTGGGATACAATACACTGGGTTGCTTAAAGGAACATATAATGAGCCTATTTATCTGAATCCAAAACCAAATATAACTAATATTGTGCAGGCATTGTCTGATAGTTGTGCAGGAAATAATAACCTAACTTTAACAATGAGCTCTGACTCTATTGGATATGCAAAACTATCAAATATAGATATAAGAGCGTGTAGTGCAACTGAATTTCCTTAGAATTCTTAATTAGAAACTCTAACTTTGTGCTGTTTCCAGACTTCATCAAACATGTCCTGGACTGCAGAAGCAAAAAAACTAGTGTTTACCCAAACTCCTGTGTCAAAACTTGGATCAATATTTTCTCCCATTAACAAGAATGCAAGTTCTTTTCCATCAACAAGGCAAAATCTTGCATTTATTTTATCAACATGTTTTAATTCTGAAATTTCTGATAAAAAATTAGCTTCATTTTGATTATTAGGTGTTATGGGGGCTGCAATTTTTATTGAAACTCCTCTTTTATGTGCTTTTTTCAAATGATTTTTGAACAGTTCTGCTTTTCTTTTAAGACCTTCTTCTGTTGTCATTATAATAATTGAGCTTTCAGCAGTTTTTATCATTGTTTCCATCTGATTATAAACATTATTTCTTCCTTTAAAGCTGCCTGAAAGATCTGATGGGTCAACAAGCTCAACACCTTGCTTATGTAGCAATGTAAGCTCTTTTAGAACATCATCATCTTTTAGCTTATCCATTACATCCATGTTTCTGTCAGCTTCATCTTTTATGGATTTTTTGACTCTTTCTAACACTTCATCAGGATCAATTGCAATATATTTTATTGGCTTACCAATCTTCATTATGATAAAGCTTTTTTTCTCAAGTGATTCAAGAACATCATATGTTCTGGATCTTGGTACATTAGAAATATCAGAAAGTTCGCCTGCTGTAGAAATTCCTCTTGATAGTAATGCTGTCCACAGCTTTGCTTCATAACTGTTTAATCCGAATGATTTTATCCTGTTAATAAAGTCTTTTTGAACTATCATGTTTATCTTTTACTTAGTAAAAAACCTTAATTTATAAAGCTTTCTCTTTTTTTTACTGATGAGTAACAAAACAACATAGAAAAAGAATAAGCTTAATTTTTTTCTGTTATGTTTATGAATCTTCCATACATCATTGGAAAATTACCAGTATGAATCATTGCTAGTATTTTAGGAATATATTCTTTATCATAAACAGTAATTTTTTTCTCCCCATCTACATAACCAATATCAATTAATGATTTTATTCCTGTACTATCCCGACTAACAACACTTAAATCATTTTGATGAAGATAATAAATAGAATCATGAGGAACTATATCTGTAACTATCTTTTCACCAACATCAAGAACAAAAGGATCAACCCCAGCTGACATTGCTCTTGAAAGTTGGAAATCTTTTGTAATATTCCATAATTTATTCTCACTAATATTTTTTAAATAATTAATTACATCTCTTGTTGTTGCAGCTTTTTCATATTCTTCATAAAACACATGTATCCCCATATTCATTTTCATAATATTAATCTTGCCCTTAATCATATTAAGGCTGTATTTACCTGGTGTAGGATCAGGAATAATTGTGTTTTTGTCTGAATCATCTAATAGTTTCTTATCAATATTATCACCAATGTTCACTAAGTTAATAAACATATTTTCATAATACTTTTCTGGATTAATATTATTCCTGAATAATTCTTTATCAGTTGTTGATAATCTTTTTATTTTATTATATAACACTACAGCTTCAGTTACTAACCTATCTGCCCATTCATATTTTTCTTCTTTGACAGCTAATTCTGCTAAATGATAATATAATTTTACATCAAGAAGATTTTTTAATGTTTTATATTCTTCAAGATTTGCGTGATTTGATAAAATACTAACTATTCCTCTACATTTATCAATAATCTCAACAACTCCTTTAATATTCTGGTGAGAACCAGGGCTATTTGCTTTTATAAAATATCTTGCTGTTTGCATATCAAGTTCTGTTTCTAGTTTTTCTCTTGTATTCTCATTTAAATATGTTTTTTCATCATCATTAAATAATTGATTTGCAGAATACTTTTGCTTAAGCTCTTCAAAAGCAGAACTTATTTTATTATCAAAAGAATCATCTTCCAATGGAAAGTCTGTTATCTCATTATTTCCATGGTATTTTGGTGAATCAAATGAAATCGTTTTTGTTTTCTCATCAAACTTATATCCCATTAACATTTGCTAAACATATTGTACTCAATATATAAATCTTTCTGATAAGTTCACTAATTAATGGTAACAAACCAATAAATAAGATGTAACAATAAATAATTAAATGCATGAAACCGTGATTTGTTTTAAAATAAAGGAAGAAGCTGAAAAACAAGGCAATGTGAAGGAGATTGTTCTTGAAGTTGGTGAATTGGCTGAGATAAGAGCGCATGATCTAGAGCATCATTTGAGAGATATGACTGGCTGGAAAATAGATGTTTCTGAAACAAAATCAGAAGTTAGTTGTGAGTGTGGTTTTGAAGGAGCACCAAAAATTATTGAAAAGGGACATGATTTTTGCTTGTTTGAGTGCCCAAAATGTGAAAAAGCTCCAAAAGTAATAAAAGGAGATGAAGTAAAAATAGTTTCAGTAAAGGTTGATTAAAATGTGTCTTGCTTATCCTGGAAAAATAGTAAAGATTGATGGTGATATGGCTACAATTGATTATGATACAGAGAAGAGAAGCGCAAAAATGATTGATAAGTTTAATGTTGGGGATTATGTTATTGTTCAAGGCAAGATAGTTATCCAGAAAGTTCCAAAAAAAGATGCTGAAGAATTCATAAAAATGGTTAAACATGAAGGTTGAGAATTATTTTTTAAGATATGCATTTCCATGTGCATTTATAATAAATGAGATGAACGAGGTAGATAAAGAAACAGTTGAGATGCTTGAGAAAGCAGCAATTGAGCAGAAAGTTTTGGATAGGGAATTATTAGAAAAGATATTCTTTAGAGCGTTTGAAAAAATTCAGGTTTTAGCTGATGAAATGGGAAAGGATAAATGGGATTATGATGTTATGAAAACCTATTTCAGAGAAAGGCATAATCAAGATATAGATAATGGTGTTGGTTATTACAAAACAGCGCCAAAAGCAATTAAAGAATTATCCAAAGTGTTTGAGGCAGAGATTGTTGATAAAAGAGATGGGTTTTTTATTGTTCAGTATAACGGCAAAACAAGAACTGTGAGTGATTTGTTTGTTTCTAATGCAAAAAAAGGAGATAAAGTAACTATACATTATGGGTTTGCTGTTGAGGCGTTGTGAATTCTAAATATCTTATTACTATATATACACCTAAACTTATTGATAATATACCAAATATTTGAATAACAGTTATTGGAGAATCCAAGAAGAAGAATGATAGCAAGGTTGTGATTGGGCTTCCCAACAATAATATAGATGTTGCGACTGTTACTTTTACATGCTTTAACCCATTATACCATGTTATTACATATCCTAATAAGAATATTGCTGTGATTGCTGTCCATGAGAGTTGTGTTGATGTTAATGCTATTGATTTTCCAGTAGCTGCTAAAAATATTAATATGAATAATGAGCCAAAGAACATTCTGCCGAAAGCAACAATATTTCCTGACAAGTGCTTTAATGTGTGCTTTGATAATATGTTTTCAGATGCCCAGAACAATGTTGCTGCTAATATCATTAGATCTCCTAAGTTAAAAACAGGGAACTTCATCTTTAAAAGCAAAAAGTTTCCTGCTAAAAGCAGAATAGCTGCATAAAATATCTTTGGATTTAATTTTTCTTTTAGAAAAAACACTGCTAAAACTGCCACATAAATAAACATTGTTTTGTGAATCAATGCAGCTGATATCCCATTTGTTAACTGTAATCCTTTGAAAAAAAGCAGGAATGGGATAGAACCACCAATTAATCCAATTAAAACTAACTTACTCCACTGTTGTTTTGTTAATTCTTTTAATGTTCTAAACTGAGTTGTAAAACCGATTATAGATAATAGGAACAAAGCAACAATAATGTTTTTCATAAAAGCAAACACTGATGAATCAATCCCAGTAACACCAAACTTGTTCAGAAAAATAGAAAAACCACTTATAACAGCAGTGCCAAAAATTAAAACCAAACCCCTTTTCATGAAAAGGCTAAAACAATAGAAGCTATTTATATTTTTTGCTATATACCTATGTTATCCAATATCTCATCAACAATTTCTTGTGCTGTTTGGTAATTTCCATCACAAAGGCCATAATAGTGTCGTGAATCCTCTATAATATTATGAATTGTGGCTTCGCTTCCAAACCCGGCTTGTTTATTCATATATTCAGGAAACCTAACTTCATGATGGTTTATCTTCATTACTAATCCTGCCAAAACATCAGGATCCTCATTTAAATCTATATTAATTTCCTCTCCTTGTTTCTTGAATTTGATCTCATACATTCTTCGCGATAAGAGATAATATCAAGTATATAAATCTTATTCAAAAAGGAGGATGTCCAACTATAAAATCAGTGTTTTCTTTAAGATATTGGTAAACATCTTCCATTAAATTCATAACACTCTTAAAATCTGTGAATGGAACTTTATATGTTGTCTCAAAAAGAGTGTCATTGTGTTTAATCTTTATCTCCTGGCCAGCAAAACTATTTAGAGAACTACACTCTTTCGGCATATAAACTGTGAATAAAGGATTCTCAACAATAAATCCCTCTAATTGGCTAATTGGTCCAGAAATATTAACAAATTCCATTATTCCCTGCTTAAAAAAACATCCATACATAAATTTCTGGAATAGTGGATTGTTTAAAAATCTTAGTAAAATTTAATAACAGAAAGATATTCTGAATAATTATGAAAATACTTGTTTTTGGAAATCCTGAATTAGAGAATGATTCATTGGCAATGCAGATTGCAGATGAAATTGATGGATTTGAGTTTATTAAATGCAACAACCCAGATGATATCCTGCTCTACTCTGATGAGGATTTTTACATTATGGATGTTGTAAAAGGAATAAAAGATGTAACAATAATTGATGATTTATCTGTTTTAAAGCATTCGAATTTTGTTAGTTTGCATGATTTTGATCTTGGCTATTTCTTAAAACTATTAGAAAAGTTAGGAAGGTTAAAAAAAATAAAAATTATTGGGTTGCCCCAGTTTGGAAGTGAAGAGATAATTATTGAACAGTTTCACAAATTACTACAATGATTCCAGAAAATATCGCAAATAAAGCCAGAGAATCTATTAGTGATTACTGTATTAATGAGTGTAAGGCTTTATGCTGTAGAAAAGAGCATCTTATATTGAGTAAAGAAGAAATGGAGTTAACTGTTGGAAAACAAAGAAAACCTCTTGAGAATGCAGGGTTCTTAGTTGAAATGGAAAATAATCAATTTGTGTTAAACCTTGGAAACCCAAAAGCATGTCCAAACTTAAAAAATTATTTATGCACAATTCATAAGAATCCAAATAGAGCTCTTACCTGCAAAGAGTTTCCAGTATTTATAACTGGTAAAAAAGTAAAATTCTCAGATCGTTGTACTGCTGTAAAAGCAAATAAATTATATCCTTATGTTCATGAATTTAAAAAATTAGGATTTAAGATAGAGTAAATTATTCCCAATTAACTTCTAAAAAATGAGCCGAGCATGAAAAGCATGGATCATATGCCCTTATCAGTTTCTCGATTTCTGAAACAATCTTTTTCTTTGGAGAATTTATTATTGAAGTAAGCAATAGTTTGATGTCTTCTTCCATGCTTCTAAGATTCTGAGCAGTTGGTGTTATAATATTGGCATAAGTTATCTCACCTTTTTTATTAAATTTGTATTCATGCCACAAGATTCCTCTTGGAACTTCTATTGCAGCAACACCATGGCCTGCTTTTACTCTGTATTTTTTGATTTTTTCATTTTTGATTTTTAATTTACTGCATATTTCAATAGCATGATCAACAGAATGAACAAGCTCAATTGCTTGCGCTATATTATTTGAGAATGGATTATTATTTGGCAACTTCATCCCAGATTCATCCAAAAGTTTTTTTGAGTCTTTGCTTAATTTTTTGTGATTATTATTGATTCTTGCCAATGCCCCAACATAATATGTTTTTTCATCCTTAACAACAAAATTTGCGCTTGAATATGGTGTATGATATTCCTTTATATATCTCTGATAATCTTTTTTAAGATATTCCTTATTCAATGATTTTAAGTTACCATAAAGCATTGCAAATTTTCTCCAGCTTGTTAATGAAAAGAACTCTGTTTTTCTGTTAATATAAGGATAATCCAATCCTGAAAATAATTTCGCAGTTGAAACAGCATGTTTTTTTATCTCTTCAAGATTTTTTCTTAATTCATCAAGCTCTTCCTGGGATGGGAGATTATGAAAACCACCTATTGTGGCAGTAACAGGATGAAGATCTCTTCCACCAACAGTCTTTATTATTTGGTTGCCTATTTTCATCATCTTAAGAGCTATTGTAATCTCTTTTTTGTATTTAGGAAGCATTGAAAGAGCTGATTCATACCCTAAATAATCAGGAAGCACCATAAAATACAAGTGTGTAGCATGACTTCTTATCCTCTCACCTAATGTTAAGAGCTCTCTGAGCACGATTGTTTGTTTTGATGGTTTTATGTATAATGCATTTTCAACAGCCTGAATAGCCGCTATAGTGTGTGCACAGCTGCATATACCGCATATTCTGGAGGTTAATTCAGATGCCTCATCAATTCTTCTTCCTTTTAGCAACCCTTCAAAATATCTTGAACCCTCAACAGCACTTAGTTCGCATTTTTTTACCTTTCCTTTGTCAATAGAAAGATTCAGGGAGGCATGTCCTTCAATTTTTGTTATGTGGTTTAATTTTATTGTTTTACTCATTCATAATCTTCTCCAAGTTTGGTAGTTTCAACCCAACAAAGCTTCTCATTCTTTGCTTGATAATCTTTTCACTAAATCCTTTTTCTTTCAATAACTTAACCAAAAGCTTGATGTCTGCATCATCTGTTAATCCTCTGCAACCCCAACATTCAAATTTTCCATTTGTGCAAACTGAGTTACAACCACCTCTTGTTATAGGTCCTAAGCATGGCTTTCCAACATCCAATAAACAAACATTATTGTTTCTTCTGCATTCAACACAAACAGGGTTGTTATTTATTTTAGGTTCTTTTCCTTTCACAATATCTTTTATGAAATTCATTATTTCGTTTTTATCAGGAGGACATCCAGGAATTGTATAATCAACATTAACATGTGTATCAACAGGTGTTGGTTTAACATCTTGGATTTCTGTTCTTTTCATATAAAGCAAATGTTTGTAGTTTTCTTTTAATGTAAAATTTCTGTATGCTGGAACACAACCAGTATGCGCGCAAGCACCAAGCGCAACAAGCTTGTCTGCTTTTTCTCTAAGTTTCTTTAATGTTTTCAGATCATTCTTATTTGCAACTAATCCTTCAATAAAAACATAGTCAAATTTTTCTTCAAGGTTGAACTCCTTGATAAATGGAAATGCTCTTAGATCTATCAAATCAATTAAAGATAATAGCTCATCCTCATTAAATATAAAACTCAGCTGGCATCCAGCACAGCCTGTTATTCCATAAAATCCTATTTTTAGTTTAGTCGTTTTCATATTTGTTTATCTCATCATATCGAAACACAGGGCCGTCCAAGCATGTTAGTTTTCCTCTAATCATACAATGACAGCACATCCCTATCCCACAAAACATCAATCTTTCATTGCTTACAAACATCTGATTATCATTGAATCCTTTGTTCTTTAATATTTCAATAACCTTATTTATCATAATTGGTGGACCGCATAAAAACACAACTTTATTGTTATTATTAAGATCTGTTTTTTCAAGCATTTCTGTTATAAATCCAACATTAAAATCATAACATGTTTTTTTAGGATCTTTGTCAACACTCACATTAACATGATAATCTTTTCTCCATTTTTTCAGTTCTTTGTTAAAAAGAATATCATCTGGAGTTCTAAACCCAAGGAAAAGCATCACATTGTTGTAATTACTTCTGTTTTGTCCAATATAATCTATAACTCCTTTTAATGGTGCAACACCACATCCTCCTCCAATTATTATAATATCATTTCCTTTTAACTTTTTCATTGGGTATCCTTTTCCATATGGCCCTTTGATGAATACCTTGTCGCCTTTTTTTAGTTTAGCAAGCGCATTGGTAACATTCCCAACCTCATGTATGTTTAGCTTGATATATTTATCAGAATGAGATGCAATAGATATTGGTGCTTCGCCAAATCCTAACAAACTTACCTGCACAAACTGGCCTGGCTCATGCTTCATTTTTGCGTCAAGAGTAATAGTAAAATTATCAAAGGTTTCTCTCTGAAAATCTATCACTTTTGAGGGTTTTGGAAGTAATTTATTCATTTTTTCATCTCATTGACTAATTTCAACCAGTTTATTCTTGTTGGACAGCCAGATATACATCTTCCACATCCAGTGCAAAGATTTACTCCATATCTTTCCTTAAAATACTCCAGCTGATGATATATTCTATGCTTAAAACGATCTTCTCTTTTCTCTCTGAAAACATGTCCTCCTGCAACTTTTGTGAACTCTTTCAGCTGGCAACTTGACCATGTTCTTTTTCTTTTTCCTTTATTCAAGTTATGAACATTACCCTCATCATGGATGCTGTGACAGTAGCATGTTGGGCATAAAGCAGTACAAGCACTACAACTTAAGCACATACTTGAGGCTTTTTTCCAGTCAGGATTGTTGTAAAGATTAGAAATATCTTTTGTATGCAAAATATCAGTGTTTGGGATTTTTTTAGTTGTTATTTTTTTATCTGTGTTCTTGAAAAACTCTTTGTGTTTTTTTATCAGAGAGCTTCCTTTTTTAGAACTTATCTCAACAAGAAAATAACTCCCTTTATCAAAGAACATTAAATCTTGGCAATCTTTTAGATCCATTGAACCACAGAAGCAAAATTCTGAAGGAGCTGTGTTACAATGATAGCCTATTAATATTGAGTTCTCTCTTTCTTTTTTGTAGTAAGGGTCATTGAATTTTTCAATAAAAATCATGTCTTGGTGTTTTATTGCGTTTAAATCACATCTTCTAACGCCGAAAAATATTCTTTTTTCAGATTCTTTTTCTGGAACAGAGATCTTGTTTTTATTATAATCAAATAATGTCTCCTCTTTTTTGAAAAAGAATTCTTTAATAGGAAAATATGAATTTTCTTTTAGATAGATATCTCCTTTGTACTCTTCAAATCTCACTAGATCTGTTTTTACAGGCACATAAAGTTTGTGTTCATTTTTTAATTTGTTGAGAAACTTTTTGAGATGTGCCTTTTTCAGTTTTAATAAGTTCACCATCTTTTTACTTTTGAAGGGTTCTTCTTTATTGATTTTAACCCTTCTTTCCATGACAGAAGTTTATGCTTTGCACCATGATGTGTTATAACAGACTCAGAATTTGCAAGACCAAGCTTAAGTGCAAATTTGATATCATTCTTTTTTATAATACCTGCTAAAAATGAGGATGCAAACGCATCACCTGCTCCTGTTGATTCAACAACCTTAATTTTATGTGATTTTATTGAGTAGAAATTTTTCCCGTCGAATGCTGATGCTCCTTTTTTGCCCTGTGTTATAACAACAATGTTTGGGCCCAATTTGTGTAGATCTTTTAAACAATCATTAACACTCTCTTTTCCAACAACATAACCTGCTTCTTCATCATTCAGAATAAGAATGTCTGTTTTTGATAACACTTTTTTTAAGTAATTCTTTCCTTTTTCTGCAAGATATGAGCTTGGATTGAACGCAATCTTTATGTTGTTCTTTTCTGCATAATCAGCTAGTTTTTCAAGTGTTTTGAAGGATTCCTTTAGCATTGAAGAAAAATAAAACCATTTTGTTTTGAGCTTTTTTTTGTTTATTTCAGAGAACTTTAGGTTATCATTGCATCCTTTGTATACCAATATTGTCCTGTCATGCGCAATGCTGTCAAGCACTATTGAATATCCACTCATCTCTTTTCCTCTGCTTCCTATAAAATCTATTTTGTCTTTTTTTAAGAGATCAAGAATTCTTTTTCCATTATTATCATTCCCAACTTTTCCAAGATAAGCAACTTTAAACCCAAGGTTTTTCAGTGAAACAGCAGTGTTTGTGCCTCCACCGCCTGTTGTGAAATTTAAACTTTTAATTAGAATCTTATCACCTGCTGGATAAGCAATCAAGTCTTCTTTAGAAGTTTTGGTTTGAATCCTGATAAGCTCTGAATCTGTATCTGCAAAAACATCAATAACAGAACTTCCCACAGTGATTACATCGTACATAATTTTTTCATAGAATTATACATATATAAATGTTTTTATACAATTTAAAAAACAAACTTTTTTAAACAAGCATTTTATCCAGTTTCTATCATGGTACAGAGAATAGGCGGGTTTAGGAGAAAAACTAGACACAAGCTAAGCAAGTCAGTAAGACAAAAAGGAAAGATAAGCATAAAGAAGTATTTCCAAGAGTTTGAGATAGGAGACAAAGTAGTTCTAAAAGCAGAGCCAGCTATTCAAAAAGGAATGTATCATCCTAGATTCCACAGCAAACCAGGGATTATAAAGGAAAAGAAGGGAAATGCTTATATAGTTTTAATAAAAGATGGTAAAAAGGAAAAGGATATCATAGCGCATCCTGTTCATCTGTTAAAGGCATAAAAAATGGCAAAACCACTAATAGTTGACGAATCTCCAATGAACATGGCTCAGGTTAAAGATGAGCTTGTCAGGATTAGGAAAAGAGATAAAGGACTTAATTTTAGAGCCACAAGAACAGAAGAATACCTTAAAGAAATGGTAAGTTTAGATGGTAAAAAGGCAGAAGAACTATATTCTAAATTAGAAGGTTTGAATGTTCCAAGACTTAGAGACGTGCATATTCACAAAATAATTGACATATTGCCAACCAACCTTGAAAATCTGAAGGTTGTGTTGCAAGGTTACACATTGACAGTTAACAATGAAAACCTGAAAAAAATTGTCAATGTTGTTAATGGATATGTAGAAAAGAAATAATTCTGCAAACATTTATATATTAGTATTTCAACAGGAGATATACGGGGGTCGAAATGGAACAAAGAAATATCAGAGAGGAAAATGCAATTATATTGGACTTCTTGCCAAACGGCTATCCTTTTGATTCAACACCAAGTCATAGAAAAACTGCAATAGTGCAAGCTCTTGGGAAAGAACATTTTGTTCCATTGGAATTAGTGCCTAAGAAAGGAGTATTTTTACAGCCATACAAGGTTGTGTATATAGGAGACGGTAAAAGAGAAGAAATTCATCATATTCTTGGAAGGCTTCCAATTGAAAGACTTACACAGACTGCTAAAAAAGAATTAGAGTTTGTTGTAGAAGAGATAGTAAGTAAGAATGAACCAAGATTTGTAGAGTTTTTTAATGTTGCACAACCTTTGACAACAAGAATGCATGCTATTGAATTACTGCCAGGAGTTGGCAAAAAACATATGTGGGAAATAATTGAAGAAAGAAGAGGAGACCCTTTCAAAGACTTTGGAGATATAAAGAAAAGAGTAAAGCTAATGCCTGACCCAAAAAAGGCAATTATCAAAAGAATACTTCTTGAGCTTTTAGGTAATGAAAAGCATCATTTATTTGTTGATAGTTAAAACGAAAAACAATTTCACTAATGTTCAAAGCTTTTCTTTTTTCGCTATGCTCAAAACGAAAAGTTTAAATATTTCTTGTTATATCAATTGATATAACATGCAAGAATTTATATATTTAAAAAAGGAGAATATACTTAGATATCCTAGATTAGATACTGTACTTATGGTAGAGGATTTCATTAAAAAATATGATGGAGAATTAAAAAAAAGAAAGTTATGGGAGTCTTTGCCAAAAAAGATGATGTACCAGACTTTCTGTGTGATAATTGATTATTTGTCCAATTCAAATAAAGTTTCAATTGATGCAGAAGGAAAGGTTGGATGGATATATTATCCGGAATCTGTGAAAAAATACTTGAAAAGATCTGAATTGGATTGGAAATAAACGAATTCTTTGAAAATCTTCTAAAATCTTTGATTTTAGGATGCTGAAAATTTTTCTGAAATACTTAGGAATTTGCTTAAACAAATTTCTGGTATCCCAAAATCGCTTTGCGATTTTTAGGATTTCCGAGCATTTTTCGAAAAATCCCAAAGAGAATTTATTAAAAAGATATGTTTAAAATTTATGATAAAGATAAAATTTGCAGATAAAAGTTTAAAGAAATATCTTTTAAAACTAAAAGAAGGGAATGATAGTCAAAGAAAATTATTTTCAAATATCACAAAAGCAGTAAATAAATTAAAAGAGAATCCATTTTGTGGTATACAGATTCCAAAAAAACAAATCCCTGGTTATTATAATGTCAATAACTTATGGAAAATAAATATGCCAGAAAATTGGAGATTATTATACTCAATTGAATCTGAAAAGATTATAATTATTTGTATTATTTTAGAATGGTTATCTCACAAAAGATATGAAAGAAGATTTAAGTATTAAATCGAAAAGTTAGCTCACCAATGTTCGCAATTTTCTGTTTCTCACTATGTTCGAAACGAAAAGTATATATACTGTTTCTATCTTTTTTATTTCTTAAGTTGGGTTTTAAAAAGAGGGTTATGATGAAGAAAATATTATTATTATTTGTAACATTATTATTCTTATTTTATATTCAATCCTCTTATGCTGGCTGCGGCATATGCAACGGCATTAGTGTGTGCGGAACTGATTATTGTTGTGGTGTAGTGGATGATGTTTGTCCAGAAGAATTTGGTGATTGGGAAGCTGCTGGATGCACAGAAAATGGAGCTGCATTGTGTGATACACCAGATAGAGACTGCTGCTGGAGAGAAGAGTGTGATTATACTAATCCTGAACTTCCTGACTGTGATGGTGTTTGTGAAGCAAGCTCATGTTATGATGGAGTAGATAATGATAGGGATGGTCCGCTTGATTTCTGTGGTAATAATATGACTAATGATGCTTGTGTTGTGCCATACAGCGACTCTGACTGCCAGGGAACAATATATGGTTATGTATATAATAGAAGCAATGGAATGCCATTAAGTGGTGTGCATGTCAGAGCAGTACAAAAACAACCATTAGAATATCTTGGTGGGTCATATTTAAGAACATTCTCAGACAGTACAAATGAGAGTGGAGGTTTCTCAATACAAGTAGATGGTGATGTTGGTGGCGGTAGATCATATGATATTATTGCAGGAAAAGAGCAGTATAAGCCAGAATCTGCTTATGATTTAGTTATTGGTTTTCAGGAAAGATTTCAGGTAGATTTCACACTTGAGGAATCATTCTCTGATTGTAGTGATGACTGCACAAAAAAAGACACAATATGCCATTCTGAGTGCAATTTCTGGAACAACTGCTATTTTAATGACCCAAGAGCCCAGGATGCATGCGATGGAAAACAACCAGGATTCAAAGCAATTTATGCTGAGAACACTGTTATAAGTTGTTGTGAAGGAAGCCCATATGTAAAGCCAAAGCCTCTTGTTGGTGTTGGCAAAACAATAGTTGTGCAGAAGCTTGATTTTGTGAGATTGATCAAAGCCATAATATTAGATGGGGAAACAATAAATCTGGTTATTGATGTGTTTGAAAATGTTGTTGAATAAAAAAATATTAAGGAATATTGTAGTTTTAACAGTTTTGCTTCTGTCAGTTAATTATGTTTATGCTGAATTAAGCTGTAGTCTCACATACGATTTATATGACAGTAGAAGTTGTAGTTATTATTGTCCATCTGAAAACCTGGTGTTTTATATGCATGCACTTAATGATTCACAAGTTTCTTCAGTAGATGGTTATTATGGTGGTTGTCCTGTTTATGTTTATGATGTGTGCTGTGAAAGCGAGATAGTTAATTCGACTGTTTGTGATGGCTCAAACACAGTTATAAAGTTAGGTGGGGGCAGTGAACCTTATGGACCCGGCAATGGAATGACAAATGCACATGTTGCTTATGCAAATGAAACATTGCCTGCATATTCAGAAGAAGTCTGTTTTGGTAATCTTGATTGTTTTTATTCTGCATCTATTGGGTGTGTTGATGTGGTTGAGTCTGAATGCCTTGCCTCAATGTCAGACAGCACAAACGCGCATTTAGCTGAATGTGATTATTTTCTTCCAAGAACCAGTTATTATCCAGAACCTGGTGGAAACATCTGCTGTAATGATGTGTCTTGTAATTATTATGAGGGATTATAC
>JABMPP010000027.1 GCA_013202955.1 Candidatus Woesearchaeota archaeon
ACTATGGTTTAGAAACCCTATCAAGATTCTCCGAAGAGAATCCTGCTGGGGAAAAAGATGTGATTATAAAATGTTATTACTTATTATCTGTGAAACTCCCCCGACTTTCTTAACTTTATAATGGTCTCACATTATCTGTACTCTATAATGGTATAACTTATATATAAATCTTTCGATTATTGAGTATACTAGAGTAGTAACAGAATACAGGGATAGTTTAAATAATAAAAAAATATTCTATTTTTATGAAAAACATGGTTAACTTCAAGCATTTAGGGAAATTATCAAGTAATAAGTTTCTATGGGTGGTAGAAAAAAGAATAAAAAAGAGCATAAGAAAGAATTATGATTTGAAAAAAGATGTAAAACTTGTTGTTTTTGATGATTTGAGTGAATATGTTCTTAGAAGTGTGATAAAAACACCGTTTGAGATGATAAGAAAATCTAAATCATTTTTTGGAGTAAAGAATATTGATGAAACTATTTTTGAAAACAAGAAGCTAGGTGATTTCCTGAAGAAAAATAAAGCTTTTGTTGTTTTACCATGGACGTTAGATCATGAAATAATATTATTTATGAAAAACATGTCAAAAATAAAAGAAAAAAAGAAATACATAAAACTGCTTAAAGATGTTTTAGAAGAAGAGATTATTGAGTATGCTAAATTAAGAGGATTAAGTTATACTAAGATAAAGAAAAGCGATGAAAAAGAGTTCCTGGACAAACTTGGAAATAAACATGCTGAAACAAAGTTTTCTTTGGTAAAAAGTGTTGGTGTGTTGAGAGAGATAGATTCGTAAACCTTCTAAAATCTTTGATTTTGGGGGTGCCGGAAATTTTCTAAAATTTCCGAGCACTTTTCGAAATTAGTTGGCATACAAATATTAAGAATTAATTCTTGTATCTCTTTATGAGGATAATATTATTATTGCTTTTGTTTACAGGATGTACATCAAATGTTGTTAAGGAGAATATTGTTGAGAATGTTAAAATAGAGGTATATTTTTGTCCTGAAGATGATTGCGAGAGAATATTGTTTAATTTCTTGAATTCATCTGAAAAATCAATACACTGTGCTTTGTATGATTTGGATTTAGATAAAATAATCAAATTGTTAGAGGAAAAACAAGCTAAGTTAATTATTGATGATAATAATTATCAGAACTTTAGTTTTGATGTGAAAAAAGATTCATCAAGCAGAGTGATGCATAACAAGTTCTGTGTTGTAGATGAAAAAAAGGTATTTACCGGCTCTTTTAATCCAACAGAGAAGGGTGCATATTTCAATAACAATAACATGCTGATTATTGAATCAAGTTATATTTCTAGGAATTATGAGGATGAATTCAATGAACTGTGGTTTAACTTGAATCAAACAAAAATAAGCTATCCTATTGTGAATTATCATATTGAAAATTATTTCTGTCCAGAAGATAATTGCGGAAAGGAGATAATTGAGGAAATAAGAGCAGCAAAGAGTTCAATTTATTTCATGATGTTCTCTTTTACACACCCAGAGATAGCTAATGAGTTGGTTTTAAAGCATTATGAAGGGATTGAGGTGAAAGGAGTAATGGAATCAAGACAGATTAGCAAATACTCCAGGTTTGATTTATTTAAGTTTCAAGGTATTAATGTTAAAAAAGACAACAATAAACACAATATGCACCACAAAGTGTTCATAATTGATAATGAAACTGTTATAACAGGAAGCTTTAACCCAACTAAAAACGGTGACTATAAAAATGATGAAAATATTATCATAATAAATGATAAAAACATTGCTAAACTCTTTTTAGAAGAATTCAGAGAATTATGGTAAAGTTTTTAAATGAACCCAGACACCCAAGAGGAAACACAATATCATGAAAAAAATCATTTTGGATACAAGTTTGTTGATGGCTGTTGGTCAATTCAAAGTTGATATATTCTCTGAGATAAAAAGAATATGTGATTTTCAATACAAACTAGTGATATTGGACAGGCAGTTTGACGAATTGGATAGATTGCTTGGAAATGGAAAAGATGGAGCAGCAGCAAAGTTGGCTTTGATCCTGATAAAGGCAAAAGGCGTAGAAGTAATAAAAGCAGAACAAGGTCATGTTGATGACCTGATATTAAATGCTGCTGAAAAAGATGATGTTGTTGCAACAGTTGACAAAAATCTTAAAAAGAGAGCAGTATCACAAGGTAAAAAAGTAATATTTTTAAGACAGAAGAAATATCTTAAACTAATAGGTGATGGAAATTGAAAATTTCCAGCATCTCCCAAAAATCCTCAAAAGCGAAGCTTTTGGGACACCAGAAATTTGCAAAGCAAATTTCTAAGTGTTTGATAAATTTTTGAAAGGTGATGAATAAATGTTTTTCAATGTTGAAGTTAAAGACCATATAAGGGTTCCTCCAAAGCTGTTTGATATGACAGCAAAAGAAGCAGTTATTGAGAGATTGAAGAAGAAATATGAAGGATATATTTCAAAGGAACTTGGTATTGTGATAGATGTTAAGGATGTAAGCAATATAAATGAAGGAATAATTGTTCCAGGAGATGGAGCATCTTATTATGAAACCACATTTAATCTCTTGGCTTTTAAACCAGAACTCCAGGAAGTTGTGATGGGAAAAATAAGAGATATAGCTGATTTTGGAGCATTCATGAACTTGGGACCAATGGAAGGGATGATTCATGTTTCCCAAACAATGGATGATTTTGTTTCCTTTAGCAAGGATAAGGTGTTGCTTGGAAAAGAAACAAAAAGATCATTGAAAGTTAATGATATTTGCAGAGCAAGAGTGATTGCTTTGAGTTATAAAGACCTTTCAAACCCAAAACTAGGATTGACAATGAGACAAGGTGGATTAGGAAAGCTTGACTGGGTTGATGAAGAAGAAGAAAAGGAAAAGAAACCTAAAAAAGAAGAGAAAAAATGAAAAAGAAAATATGTAAGAAATGTAAATTATTTGTAGAAGGAGCAGAATGCCCTATTTGCAAAGGAAAAGAATTCTCAACAAACTGGAAAGGAAAAATAAATATTATTGACGCTGAACATTCAGAAATTGCAGAAAAAATAGGAATTAAAGTTAAAGGAGAATACGTTATAAAGGTAAGATAAAATGACTCTAGAAATTGTTGAAAAAACAGATAAACCATTATTATCCAGAACTGATGTTGTTGGAGAAATCTATTTTGATGGTGCTATACCCTCAAGAAAGGATATTAAAACACAACTGATATCAAAGCTTGGAGCTAAAGATGAACTTATTGTTATAAAAAAGATTGATTCTTCTTATGGAACAAGAAAAGCAACTGTTTATGTAAGCGTGTATAAAGACAAAAAAGCACTTGAGTCAATAAGCAAGGGGTATTTTTCTAAAAGAGGAGTTCCAAAAGAAGGAAAGGAAAAACCAGCTGCAAAAGCTCCTAAAGAGGGTGCTGAGGCTCCTAAAGAAGAGGCCAAAGAAGAAGCCAAGGAAGAAGCCAAGGAAGAAGCTAAAGCTGAAGAAGCTGCACCAGCTCCTAAAGCTGAGGAAAAGCCAGCAGAGACTTCTAAGGAAGAAGCTAAAGAAGAAGAGAAAAAGGATGAGTAATTATGGCAAAGAAAGAAAAAAAACCAAAAAAACCAGCACAAGTATGGAAATTATATGAAGTAAAAGGAGAAGCTGTAGAAAGAAAAAACTCTACTTGTCCTAAATGTGGTGATGGTTATTTTATGGCAAAACATGGAAACAGATTAACATGTGGTAAGTGTTATTATACTGAGTTCACAGGTACAAAGGAAGCTAAACAAGAAGCTCCAAAAGAACAACCTAAAGAAGAACAGAAACAACCACCTAAAGCTGAAAAACCAGCTGAAGAGGCTCCTAAAGAACAACCTAAAGCTGAAAAACCAGCTGAATAAGAATTCTATTTACTCTTTACCTTCTTTTTGAAACACAAGCAGATCTTCAGTAGTAATTTTCTGCCTTTTCTTTATCTTTTCTTCAACACTAAGCTCTTTTTCTTTTAGCTTTTCCTTTTTCTCTTTTTCTCTCTTCTCTTTATTACTTAATCTTTCCCTATCAAGATCTATTTTTATCTTATTCATCTCATCAAGATTCTTTTTCAGATCATTGTTTATGTCAGAAAACTTCTGTTTGAACTCAAAGAACTTCTTGTATGCATCTTCTTCAGTGTTTTTTATCTCATCTATTCTTTTAGAAATAACAAGCATCTCTTCATGCCTTTTCTGAGACTCATCAGCCATTTTCTGGATGTTTTTGTGAGATGCCTCAGCGTCTTTCTTTAATTTATCTATCTCATCAGATATTCTTTTTGATTTTTCAAAAACAACTCCAACAACTTTCATGCTTTCTAATTTCTTTTTCAGACCATTTATTTCCTTCATTATCTTTTTTTCCTTTTCAAAAGAAATTACTTCAGTTTCTACTTTTGTCTCTAAAATCTTTATTTTGCTTTTGATACTAGAAGGATCAGATTCAATTTTATATTTCTTAGATAATTCAATCTTCTCTCTATTTACTTTCTTTATTTCTTCTATTTTTTCCCCAACAAGAGAATTAAGATGATTTCTTCTCTGCTTTTCTCTTCTCACAGACCTAGTAAGATTGTTCCTCTCATCTTTGAGACTCTTTACCTTTTCAACAACATCAGAAATCTCATTACCTATACTTTCCTTTTTCCCAAACCAGTTTTCTTTCTGTTCATTAATCTGGTTAAGTTGGGTCTTTAACTCTGAAACTTCTTTCTTATATTTTTCAAGTTTTACAAATAATCCTTTCTTGTCGTTCTTCATGTCCACTCCCTATTTCTATTTTAGTTATCATTTTAGCTAGTTTAAGGCAAAAGGTTAAAAACCATAGAAATCCTAAAGATTTCTAGGGTGTCAAAAAAGCGAATGCTTTTTTGAGCACAAATAAAATTTTAACCAAATAATGCGCCTAGTCCTGCAGCTGCTTCTTCTTCACTTTTCTTTTCTTCTTCTGCAGCTTTTTCTTCCTTTTTAGGATCTTCTACAGCTGGAGCAGCTTCTGCCTGAGCAGCTGGTGCCGGAGCAGCAGCGACTGCTGTTTTCTCAATGGCCTTCTCTATATCAACGCCTTCAAGAGCAGCAACTAATGCCTTTATCCTAGCAGTATCAACTTTTACACCTGCGGCTTCAAGCACTTTTTTTACTGAACCTTCATCCACTTTTTGTCCAGCTTTGTGCAAAAGCATTGCAGCATATATGTATTCCATTTTATTTACCTCCTAATTATGAATATTATTCTTTCTTCTCCTCCTGTTTTTCAGGAGCTTCTTCTTTAGCCTTTTCTTCTTTTACTTCATCTTTCTTCTCTTCTTCTGGCTTTTCTTCTTTTACTTCTTCCTTCACTTCTTCTTTCTCCTCTGTTTTCTCTTCCTTTGTTTCTTCTTTGTCTTCAGTTTTATCCTCAGGAACATCTTCTTTCTTTTCTTCAGCCACTTCTTTCTTAACCTCTTCTTCAGGCTTCTTCTCTTCTTCTTTCTTTTCCTCAGGCTTTTCTTCTTTCTCCTCCTTCACCTCTTCTTTAGGGGTTTCTGGTTCCTCAATCTTAACCTGAGATTTTACGCTCATCATTTCAGAATTTGCTTTTGCAAGCAACTCTTCAACAACAGCATCAGCAAGTATATTTTCTGACAATGCAAGAGCTTTTGATTCTGTGTATGCTTTTTTTATCAAAATCTCAACTGTTTCTTTAGTTGGGAAACCAACCTCAACAGCAAGATTTAATGACCATGAAGCGGCTTTTGAGATATTATCCATAAATTCTTGCTCATCAATAGCAAGTATATCTTTTTTGAAGATCTCACCATTCTCATATACAGCAACAAGATTTATCCCAACCTCCATTGGTTCAATTCCAAGTCTTGTTAATATATCAGCTGCTTTTTTGGATATCTCCTCACCATCTTTTACTATTGTTGATCTTTCTTTTATGGTTATTTTTCCATTCTCAACAGCTGACTTTATTCCTAAAGCACCAAGCTCACCTATTATTGGGCCTGGAACAAATGATGTTGGTCCTGGCTCAACAACAATATCATTTGGAGCAATTTGGCCTGGTTTTGCAGGAGCGCTTGACTTGCTTTTTTGAAGTGTGTTGTATAATTTGAATGGATTATCTTTTGTAAATATAAGTGCAGACATTCCTCTTAAATTATCTGAAAGTTTTTCTAACCCTTTTTTTTTATCTTTTGCTTTATCAATAGCAATTTTGAGAAGCCTTCTTTTTGTCATTAAAATAACTGCTTTGCCTCGAAGTTGTTCTCTCATTCTCTGCAACTGCGAAGCAGGAAGATTTTCTAGGTCAATGCTCCCAATTACTGGATATTCTTCTAGGAGTTTTGTGAATTCACTCACAACTTTCTTTTTCTCGTCTGAAACATGTGCTTTCATTTTTTCTTAGGTTTAGATTCCTTTTTGGGTTTTTCTTTCTTAGTTTCTTCTTTCTTTTCCTTAACCTCTTCTTCAGGCTTTTTCTCCTCTTTTACTTCATCTTTCTTCTCTTCTTTAGGAGCCTCTGATTTTTTTTCTTTTTCAAGTTTTACACCCATTAAAGCAAAAGATTTTCCCATTGTTAATTTAAGATAAGCAGATTTTATGTTGTTCTTTTCCTGAGGAAGATGATGTATAACTTGATTGTAAACAGTAAGTATATTATCCATAACCTCTTCATCAGGCATTTCTTCACTACCAACAACACAATGCACAATTGGATCTGTTTTTGCAACTATCTTTATTGTTTTCTGCAGTCTATCATATAATGGTTTTAGGCTGCCTTTTGGAGGAACAACACACCCAGCTTTAGGGTTTGGCATTTTTCCTCTTGGTCCAAGAACTCTTCCAAAAGTTGTTGCTACTTGTGGCATTATGTTTGCCTGTGCAATAAAGAAGTAATATTCTTCAGCTAGTTTTTTGACTAGCTTTTTATCTTTTGCATATTTTTGAAAATCACTGGCAGGAATAGAATTATCACACACATTTTTAGCATCTGATTCAAGCTCAGGTCCAACCAAAGCACATATCTTTATATCTTTTCCTCTGCTGAAATGCAGTGGAACAAAAAAATCAAGCTGCTCGTCTGTTTTCTTTATGTCAACATTTTTTAGGTTTATAATTAAATCAAAGCTCTGCTTAAAATTCCTTTTCTTAGAATTTTCCCTTGCTGCCTTAATGGCAGCCATTATTTCTTTATTATTCATCTTTGTCTACCCTCCTACCGTAAAACAGTAGTATACGGGATCAATTTATGTGTGTGAAAATCAGGGTATTTAAAAAGTTTTGGATTTTGAATGGTGTGAAAAAGACAAAACTTGCGAACTATAATGAGCTAAGATTACGCTTTTTATTGTAAAAAACCCTTTAGCTTTCCAAACTCTCTAATTATTAGATGATCTCCAGGAAATAAGTTTTGTTTTAATGCTTCTTCAAAAGTAAAAAACTTTGCTTCTTTACCTTCTAAGACTTCAATTTTGTCAAGTTCAGGAGCTTTTGCTTGAAAAATATGATAAGTTCTAGTGTTATTTTCATCTATTCTAAATTCAAGTACTTTATATTCTTCTAAATCTTCAAATTCATAATTTAGCTCTTCTTTTAATTCTCTTTCCATTGCCTCTCTTGGTGTTTCACCATCTTCTATGCCTCCACCAAACAACGCGTATTTTTCTCCAAACTTTGCGATTCCTTCTCTATCTTGCAAAAGTAGCTTTCCATCATCTGTGTACAAAATAACTTCAGATACATTTCTATGTGGCATAAACAATAAACATAGAGAATCACTTAAATATTTTTCTGTGAATATTATCCAACATAAAACTTATCCACATCACTGTATCTATAGCTCATCTGGCCGAATTCACAGCTATTGCATGTTACATCCAGGTTAACCCAGCCATCATCCTTATATTTGTTCAGTGCATCATCTATTTTAGCCTGAACATACACATGCTGAGGCACAAAAACAAATCTTGTTGTTACACCAATTGAATTTAAGAGGTTAGCAAGCAAAACAGAGCCATCATCACAATCTCCTCCTTGGGTTAAGATGCTTTCTCTTGCTGTCTTCACATATTCAAATGTTGTTGGGTCAGAAACATAGTTGAAATTATCTCTAACAAAATAAAATAAAGCTTTTGAATGGCACACTTTATTGCTTTGACATCCAGATTTTAATATTACTAAATCTGCTGTTCTTTTTACAACAGGATCATATGAAAGCATTTTTAGAAAATCATCTCTGCTGTTTATTGTTATATTATTAAAATCAACATCAAACCCAACAGGAAGTATATCCAAACCAGGAACAGTGTTTGGAATAGGATCTATTTTTACACTATAATAAGGAAATATCCACATTATTATTATAAGAACAAGAAACAACACAACAACATACCACAATGGGTTGAATGTTTTTTTTATATCTTCTACTCCTTCTTTTAGTTCATTGTTTATCTCTTCAATATCCTTAAATATCTCTTTATCCATAAAAAGAATTATTCATTTGTATTATAAATATCTTTTCTAATGCTCAGAAAATATCTCTGCCTGAAATTTATAGACCTTTGTTTCCTCATCTTTCCATACATCTGTTGGAAGCATTGCTTTTGTGCATGTGGTCTCTAATGCTTTTTTTGGATCATACTCATCTCTTGAAAAAACTTGTGGAAGAAGCAATCCTGATCCAGAAGGATTATTTATAATTAGCCCATCTTCTCCAATATTAATATTATTAAGATAATCATCTTCAATTAATTCAGGAACAGATAACACAGAAATCTCAAACTTAATCTCATTAAATTCTTCTTGCTGCAGAGGCATAAATCTTGGATCACTGAATGCTGCGGATTTTGCTGCTTTTACAATAGCTTCATACAAAGGAAAAATTGGCTCAGTAAACCCTATACAACCTCTTAGCTGATCATTTTTGGTTAATGTGACAAAAACACCTTGTTTATCTGAAAAATTGTTTTTTAGCGCCTCATCAATTTCTAAATCTATTTTATTTAGATAAGAAGAAACAGCAGATTTGGCAAGATTTAGAAGTTTTTTCCTGTTTTCAGGAGTTATCATTTTGCTACTTTAACAAATTCCTTTTTGAACTTGTCATTTGTGTCTTTAAGCTTTTTTATAGCATTTAACACAGCTTTTTTTGGGCTTGTTTTTCCATCAGTCTCAACAATCAAGAATAATTTATCAATTAAAGGATGTTCTGTTTTTGAGCCTGCCACATTTACATTGCTATCTCTCCATAATTCTTCTTTTAATGCATTAACTAATCCCAAATCTGTTTTACTAAGTTCAAGTGTGATGCTTTTCTTGTCTTCTTTATTTATTTTTACATTCATAGGAATCACGTTTCAGGAACCCTGTTTCCTTTAAATATTTAACTATTTCTTAAATCTCCAGCAGGCTATTTTTATCCTGTATATTCTTCTTTTATGGAAGGAAAACGTTGCTTTTATAGGAAGATCAAACTCAATAATCTCTTTTACTGAAAAACCAGAATCTTTTGAGAATTTTTCTAAAAAATCAACACTCTCTATTTTATGAAGACTATAAACAACAGTTGAGATTTGAAATGCTTTTTCAAGAAATGATTTATCAGCATGCTTTCTTTTTACACCAAATGGTGGATTTTGAATTACTGTGTCAACATTATCTTTAAATTCATCAATATCCTTATTCAGAAAAACTAATCTATCTTTTATTTTATCCCCAACTAATTCCTCAGCAAGCTCTACATTCTTCTCTGCTGTTGATATAACTTCTTTGTCCTTTTCAATCATATAAACTCTTTCAGCGCCAAGTAGCACAGCACCAATTCCCAATATACCTGTTCCACACCCAAAATCAGCAACTGTTTTTCCCTCTATATCTCTGTTCATATATGCACTCCAGAGCATTGTTGCTGCTGTTTCAGAGTCTGTTTCATACTGCTCGTCCATAACTTTTGGGTTTTCAAACCTCTTTAGTTTTGAAAGAACTATTGCAAGCTTTGATTTTGTTAACATATTTTTAAACAAACAAACTTCCTTTTTAAAGATTTTCGAAATCTTTTTAAGTAAGTTATGAATCACAAGGGAAAGGGGGGATAAGTATCATTATTAAACTTAACAATAAAAAAGAGAGATTACTACGAGATGCATTTGGTAAAGTAAAGGAAGAGCTCGAGGATCACTTGGATTCTGTTAATCAAAATACAAACGAGATACAAAGCAATTATGAGTTTCTTTGCGAGCTTGATTCAAAAATAGAGAAGCTAAATGAGAAAGTGGATGAGATTAGAATGTTCTTATTCCCTGAGCTTACCTCTAAGACACACACTATTGAGCCCCTGACTAAGAGAGAACAGGAGATTTTCTTGATTTTATATACGAGCGAGGAAAAAGAACTCACTTTTGTTGATATAGCACGACAGGTAGGATTGCCTCCTTCATTAATCAAAAATTATATTTCTAACCTGATAAAAAAAGGAGTGTCAATTATCAGAAATTCATGTTCTGATGGCAGAATCTTTTTGACACTTGACAAGGAGTTCAGAGCTATTCAGGCAAAAGAGAACATTGTCAAGCTGAATGAGACAACTGCCAGTATTATTCATTAATTCTCACTTTTCCTGTGTAACACACACTTTTATTCACTAAATTACTAGTGCCTAATTCTATTCTCATTCACTTTTACTCGTGAACGAGTGAAAAACCACATCTATCACCAAAATCCTTGTTTTTTCTAACCATCTAAGCTCTCACTTTTCACGAAAACCACGTTTTTAAAGAACTAGAAAATCAGTGTCGTTAAAATACCGACTTTATTTCTTATAATTTAGAATATATTATATCATTTATTATATTTTGATATAATTCCAATTAAAGAATAATATTGATTATATTATTATATCAATAAATGTCGGGATAATCTAAACTAAAATCTTTTAATTAAAAATATTAATACTCATATATAAAATGATTAAAACATTTAATCAAAAACTAAAAATATTATTTCTTCTGAGCCCTACTTATCTTCTCATTTTTTAGAATTTTTTGAAATTCTTGTATATACCTTAATGTGAATTCCAGATTATTTTTAATTTTTGTTCTAGCTTTTTCAAAAGCATTTTCAAGTGTGTTTCCACTTAATTTGTAGCCAATAACAACCTTTTCATCAGCACCAATATAGCTTGTTTTTGTTATCATCTCAAGATCAAGCCATCTCTTCAGATAATCATACATTGTCTGCCTTGTAATGCCTGCAAAAACACCCATCTCCTCGACGGTCATTACAGCTTCAGTTGGTTTTCTCTCTCTATGTGCTTTTTTAGCTCTTTCATACAGCTCCATAAGCACAGCATTCATCTTTTCAGTGGATCCCTTCTTTCTCGGCATAAGTCCCATTCTTGTTATAATTACGTCAGCCAGCTCATCTGATTTTGGATTCATTCCTGGTTCAACATCTGTTAAAATTATTTTTCTCATGGTTTTTTAAGAAGGTTTTTTAGATATATAAATGTTTGTATTATCCCGGCAGATGTCAGTATCTTTTCAATGTTTGGAAAATAATGATTAAAACTTTTAGTTTTTGATAAAAGATTGTATAACAAACTAAAATAGGGCTATTTTAAGAGGTTTTCTCTAATGATTAATACAAAACTATGCTAAAAAACCCCAGATTTTTCCTAAAAAACCCCTAACTTTTTAGTTTATTTTTTATTCGGAATAATCCCGAAAATAGGTATTTCAAAAAAACAGTAGATTATGGGATAATCCTTTACAGGTCGGGAAAATACCATGATATTTGGAAACAATCCCGACAAATTAGTTTAAGGGGTTCTGTTCATACAGGTGTAGTTTTAGAGTAAAATACCCCAAAAGTCGCTCATTTTTGGGGGTTAGGGGGGGTTGTAAGAAATAATCCCGACAACCCATAAAATAAGGTGTTTTGCTTAAAGATTTTAAGAAAAACCACATGTTAAAAATAAGCCAAAATAAGCGTGTTTTTTGAGAAAATATCAATACTTTATTATCTCTACTTTCTTGCTTTCCAGGTCCTCTATTTTCCTCTCAAGCTTCTCTACTCTTTCAGTTAATCTTTGGTGTCCGTCGTCGAGAAAACTGAACCAATTACTACTCCAATCTTTAAGATTTGCTATATCATCCTTCACCCTGCCGAATGAAAGTTTTAAACCAGTTTTTATCCCCATTTTAATTACAACTATACAGTAACAATGCTTTATTTATAAAGCTTCGCGAATCCTTAAGTGTTAAAAATAAAATATTTAAGTAATGCTTAAAAGTTTTATTCTATATCCTAAACTATGTTTTTCATTATATTTATTTCATAATCACTTATTTATTAAATATATTCTAT
>JABMPP010000028.1 GCA_013202955.1 Candidatus Woesearchaeota archaeon
GGTTGATTGTGGTGGGACTTGTTCCAGATGTCCAACATGTGCTGATGGTTTAAGAAATGGGAATGAACAAGGGGTTGATTGTGGTGGAGATTGTGATGTGTGCCCAACATGTTATGATGAGATATTAAATGGATATGAGGAAGGGGTTGATTGTGGAGGGAGTTGTGATGCGTGTCCAACATGCTATGATAATATAAGGAATGGAGAAGAGCAAGGAGTTGATTGTGGTGGAGATTGTCCAGCAGTGTGTATTCCGTTATTTGCTCCATTAACAACAGGATGGAGGATATTCTTATTACTTTTGATATTAGTTGTTGTTTTGATAGTGATTTATTTGTTATTAAGAAAGAAGATAGATTCCTTTTACACTAAAACAAAAGAAAAAATAATGTTGTTTTTGGAAAAATTCAAGAAAGAAGAAGAGGTTGAATATAAATCCATACTTGAAAAAGTTGTTGAAAAACTAATTGACTTAGAAAATTCCATAGGAAAGGAAAAAACAAAGGAGTTGTTTGATGACCTACTTTATATTTTGAAGGGGTTCTTTACAGATTTACTAGATATTGATTATGAGTTTACATATGAGGAACTCAAAAAAGAATTGAAAAAACAAAAAATCAATAAAAAACTGATAAAAGGTGCTGTTGAGTGTTACAAAGAAATTGAGAATTCTAGATACACTGAAGAAGAACAAAACGAACAAAAATTAAGGGAATTGATAAATAAGGCAAAGGTTGTTGTCAGAAATCTTGTATTATTAAAAACATTAATAGAGGAAGAGGAAAATATCTCAACTTTGATAAAAAGAGGAGAAGAATTTGTCAGGAAAAAAGATAAACTTAACTCAAAGATTTTTTACATGAAAACATTGCAGGTTTATAAAAGTCTGGATGAAACAGAAAAATCCAAGCATTACAATAAAATCAAGAATTTGCATACCTTGATTTCAGATATGAAAGAAGGTGACGATACTGGAAAGAAGATGCTTTCAATAATTCTTGTGTTTGCCTCTGTGTTCTTCCTTTCATTTTTTATTGGACCACAAAAAACAGGATTTGTGGTGTTTGAAAACCAACCATTACAAATGGAAAATATATCAACACAATATGCTGTTGTTGGCGAAAGATATTATTCAGAACTTAATATTTATGGTGGAATGGGAAAAATTACGTTTTTTGATGACACAGAATTGTTTGAGGTATCAAATGAAGGTGTTATTGATTTTATACCCAAAGAAGAGCAGAGAGGATTACATAAGATTGTTGTGATTGTTGAGGATGAGGGGATGAGTAGAGATCATAAGCTTATAAAATTTAGAATAGAATAAAATGGAACCAAAAATAAACAAAAAACTTGTATGGTTTTTACTAGTTTTCATTGTAAGCCTGGTTGTTTCAGCAACAAAACCAAGTTTTGTTGATCCTTCTATTGATGGTTACACATTTAATATTAGCCAGGGTGATTATTTTGTTGATTATATTACTGCAACAGATGGTGAAAGCGAGTATCCCTTAAATTTCACTGATGATTCTCAAGATAGTGATGTGAATTTTACAGTATTTTACATGGAAAATTATAATGATACATCTGCAAAAATGAATTTCACACCAACTAATGCAGATGTTGGTATATATAATAATCTGCATGTGATTGCCCAGGACATTGCAGAAGAAACCCAAGTTATTTTGATAAAATTCAACATATCTAATGTAAATGACGCCCCAAACATAACAGAATATTATACAACAAGTCTTACTCCAACAATCGCTGAAAACTCATCCACCCCTTTATATTTCAATTACACTGCAACAGATCCCGACTCACCATATGGGGATGTTTTAGGAGATAGGTGGTTTGTTGATAGTGTAATTATGGCTGAAAACTCAAGCACATACAATTACACACCACAGTTTTGTGACTCTGGAACACGTAATCTAACATTAATTGTTTATGACACAAGTGAATCTATTGATTATATTGAATGGGCTGTTGATGTCACAAACACTAACAGGCCTCCAAAATTCAACTTAAGCAATGTTGTTATGAATGTAAGCTGGCAGGAGGACACAAACCTTACAGAAAATATTACATTGTCTAATCATTTTTATGATTTAGACACCTTAGAATGTAATGGAAGTAATAGCGACACCTTAGTATACAGCACATATAGTAATATAAATGTTACAGTAGCAATAAATCAAACAACATCAAATGTTTCACTTTATCCTGATTATAATTGGGCAGGGAATGAAACAGTTATATTCAGCATTAATGATGGAACAAAAGGTAACGCAAGCAATATTGTAATATTAAGTGTTAATAACACAAATGACTTCCCTGATTTAGAAACAATAAATCAAATAGATTGGGCAATAGGGATTAATTATACATCACAACTTAATGTATCAGATCCTGATCTTGTTTATGGGGATTCATTGATATTTTCATTTGTTGATGTGAATGACACATTCTCTGAATTCAATATGAATTCCTCTGGATTTATTAATTTTACAGCTTGGACTGTTGGAGTACATTGGATGAATATAAGCGTAAATGATAGTTATAATGAGACAGATTATGAATGGTTAATATTCAACGCAACCACAAATTACGCTCCTGTGTTGGATTTAATAAACAATCAATCTGTAATCGAAAATATCTTCTTTAACTTAACTGTTACTGCTAGTGATCAGAATAGTGATAACCTAACTTTCACAACAAATTATACTGGTTTTTCGGTTGATTATCTTAATTCAACCGCTGTTGCTCTTTATTTTACCCCAGATAATGATGATGTTGGAAATCACACAATAAATGTTACTGTAATGGATAAATATAATAAACAAGATAGCCAGGTTTTTGTGCTAACAGTTATTGATGAAAACACTGCACCTGTTCTGAATCCAATTGGAAGCCAAATAGCCAAAATAAATAAAACATTTTTACTTTATGTTAATGCGACAGATGCAGATGGTGACAACATGACATTCACAGATAATTCAACAAAATTTAATATAACAACAATTGATAGCACAACTGCACAAGGGCTCATTAACTTCACACCAAGCGAAAGTGATTTAGGGAATTATTCAATCATGATAAATGTAAGTGATTGGAACCTTACAGATTATGAAATAGTAAATTTCACCATAACTTATAACAGAGCACCAAGTATTGAAAACATATCAAACCAAACAGCTGTAACTGGGAGTTTATTTAGCATAAATGTTACTGGAAGTGATCTTGATGGAGACACCTTAAATTTCTCAACAAATTATTCAAACATCCAGGTTAGAGGAATAAATTCAACAACATCAGAGTTATATTTTATTCCAAGAGTTGGTGATTTAGGATTACACATAATAAATGTAACTATTGATGATAATGATAATCTTAACACATCAACAACATTCTATTTAAATATCACTTATGGGAACAACACACCTTATTTTGAAAATATTACAAACAAGTGGTGTGTGTTAGGTTTGGATTGCAGATTTAATATAACATCATATGATATTGATGGTGAGGTGTTGGATGTTACCACCCTTCCTGATATTTTCACAACAATTATTGTAAATACCACAATCAACTCAACAACAGCCCAGTTAAACTTTACCCCAACCAACAGCAGTATTAGTAATTATACAATAAATATCACTATTGATGATGGTAACACAAGCAATACAACATCTTTTTTAATTATCATAAATAACGCCCCAATAATAGATAGTTACACCCCTTTAGGTTTAACCCCTATTGTTGAAGAAAACTCTTCCCTACAGTTTAACCACACCTCTCATGACCCTGAAAACCACAGCATAAACTATACCTGGAGACTTGGTAGATGGGATAATTATTCCATAAATTTATGTGAATGTTTTGATTCAACAGACCAAGATATATGTGAAAATAATGGGTATGCTTCTTGTGTTTGGAGGACCCCAGAATGTGAACCTGAAAACTGGTATAGTTGGTGGCAGACAAAATCAAATAATGAATCGTGGTTATTTGAGGCAAACTGGACAAGCGCTGGAAATCACACTGTTGCAATTATTGTGACTGATTTTTATGGTGCAAAAACAAACACAACATGGAATATGATTGTCACAAACAAAAACAGAGAACCGGTATTTGGAAAGAAGATACACTCAACATATGATGATTTTTCATCAGGAACATTTAATCAATCTAATCTTACATCTAATGGAATAATAATGTTAGAAACAAATAATCCATATTATTATGGAACTTTTATTTCCTCTTCAATGGATTTTAGTTTTTCGTATATTGAAACAAACATAACAACAGCAGAATTAACCACAATAGAACCAACCAACACATCAATATCTTTGGATACAAGAACCTCTTCTTTAGGCACCAATTGGGGAAGTTGGTTATCACACAATCTCTCTGAAAATATAACAGAAGGGTTATATAATCAGTATTTCCAATATAATATAACATTGAACACAACAAACACAAGCATAACACCAAATGTATCAAGAGTTGAGATCAATTATATAATTACCAATAAAACATGGAACGAAAACACTGTGCTGCTTAATTGGATTGACTTGGATGATTTCTTCTATGATCTTGATACTGATGATACCCTTACATTTACAACAACAGGAAACAATCAGACTGTTGTTGAGATTAATAGTGAAACACATCGTGTAAATCTAAGGCCAACTGCAAATTTTATTGGTTCTGAAACAATGTATTTTACTCTTACTGATGGAGAATATAGTGTTATTAGCAACAACATAACATTAACAACCATAGAAGTGGAGTCTGAATTAGGAACAAGCGCAGGCGCAGGGGGTGGGGGATCTGCATCAACAATATCACAAACAGAGGAAATAGAAGTAAATGAATCTGTGTTAACAAGTTTTGATCTTATTTCTCCTTTGGAGCCAACAACATATGCAAATGGAAGTGTTATGACACCAATATTAATACAAAATCTTGGTAATGAAACACTTGAGGAGATCACTTTAAGTGCTTCAAGTGATAATAAAGATTTGAACCTAAGCTTGAGCATATATTTTATTGAAAAATTAGAGATAGATGAAAAAGTAGAAACAATTTTACTTATAACTCCGGGAAGAAGTTATGACTCATATGAAGTTGTTGTAAAGGCAAGTGTTAAGGCCCCAAAATTTGGTGATTCTGCTAAAATATTTATCAGCAGCCTTATGAAAGGAGAGCATAATGAAACACAAATAAACACAAAAATAACATTTATGGAAGACCTGCTAGTAAGTAATCCAGAATGTCTTGAACTGAACGAAGCGCTAGAAAGTGCAAAGACATTATTGAGTGAAGGAAGGTATGAAGAATCTAACAAAATAATAGATTCTGTTATAGAAAGCTGTAAATATCTTCTTTCGGCAGGAGGAGGCATAATAGAAAAACTAAGTGAAAGAGGAATATTCTCAAAACTCAAGAAACTGATGAAAACAAAAGAATTCTACATAAGCGCAGCATTCCTTGGCATTAGTCTTATTTCCTTAATAATCTACTTTGTTTATGATTCAATTAAGAAGAAGTGATTTTTTCATATAATTTTTTTATATGAAAATAATACCTCTTTTTTTCTTTTTCCGGTATTGTTAAGTATGCTTTCAAAATAAAACCATATTGGTGTTTTGCCTCAATTATTTTTCCATCTTTTATTAATTCATAGTTATAAAATATGTGATTATACAATCTTGATGGTTTTTTGGACATATTTGGAGTTTTTATTTTTGAAATATATTCAAAAGGAATTCTCCTGCCTGGCTTGTTTATGTTTTTTAATATGTGCATGACTGTTCCAGACATTTTGTTTATTTTGGGAAGAATTTTTTCAATTAAAAGATTTGATTCTTTGTCTTTTTTGGTTTGTGATAATTCTGAAAGATTTTTTATTATTGTTTCAAATTTATCATAAATATTTGTCTTTAAATCCTCTGTTGGTTTTTCTTTACCATATTGGATAAAACTTATCTCCTCAGATAATTCTTTTATTTTGTCTTTAATATCTGAAGATATTTTTTTTGTGTTAACTACTTGTTCTATCTGATCTGGGCTAAAATTATATGATACTTTGAATATTTTTGCAAAAAAACCTCTGATTAATTTAACAACCTTTGTAAGGTCATTTTTAGGTATTTCCTTTAATTTTTTCAGAGTTTCATCACAAAGGTTTCTTAATTTTTGCTCTTTTGTTATTCTCTTTTTTACCCTTTTTTTGAAAGGTCGCATAATTGTTTTATATAAAAAAGATATTATAAAACTTTCGATTGAAAAACATTAGCTTAAAATATGTTGTGGGTTTACTAAAAATCCATGGAATATGAAAAAATGTTGAAAGCTGGAAGAAAAAACCTTCCTAAATCCACATTAGGGTCTGAAAGATTTGAGATACCTAAAGTCAAAGGACATATCCAGGGAAACAAGACTATAATAAGCAATTTTTACCAGATAGCAAATACCTTGAGAAGAAAACCAGAGCACCTATTAAAATATATATCAAAGGAATTAGCAACACCTGGAGATCTTAAAAAAAATGCCCTTATTGTTGGAAGAAAGGTTTCTGCAACATTATTAAATGAAAAAATAGAACAATACATAAATTTGTTTGTGGTTTGTAATGAATGCAAAAAACCAGATTCAAAATTATTGACTGAAGCCGGTGTTCTTTTTATGAAATGTACTGCTTGTGGTGCAAAACACCCAATAAATGCAAAGATATGATTTCTAAAATGATCGTGAAAAAACACAAAACAAGAGATGGAAGATTAATTTTAGCTGTGTGTGATGAAGAATTAGTTGGAAAGATTTTTGATGAGGGTGAAAAACACCTCGATCTTAGCTCAAATTTTTACAAAGGGGAAAAAAGAACAGAAGAAGAAGTAAAAAATTTATTAAAAATGACACACATAATAAATGTTGCTGGAAAGAATTCTATAAATTTTATTTTAAAGAAAGGGATAATTTCTAAAGAAGAGGTAGATTATACAAAAAAGATACCACACACACAAGTTATTATATTAAGAGATGATTAATGTGAAAAGAACCCATGTTTTTGTTTCTGGTCGTGTTCAAGGAGTAATGTTTAGATATTTTACAAAGAAAAAAGCTCATAAACTTGGTTTAAAAGGATTTGTAAAAAATCTTGATGATGGAAGAGTAGAGATTGTTGTTGAAGGAGATAAAAAATATATTAGAAAATTCATAACGTGGTGCAAAAAAGGTCCTATTTGGTCTATTGTAGAACACGTTAATATTTTAGCTGAACAACCAAAAAACGAATTTGATTCTTTTGATGTGATCAGGTAAATGTACCTAACCCAACCTGTTTTTCTTTTTCTCTTCCAAAAATACTTTCAACATTTCTCCTTGTCAACTCCAATGTCTGTTTAACATAGTTTGGAACATTGTATTCTTCTGCTAAATTAATACTCTTGTCAAGGTATTTTATAACTGATCCTTCAGATACTGTAAAGATTATCCTTCCATTACATTTTGTACATTTTCCTATTAAAGGTGGTCTTCTAAATTTTTCATTACAATTTACACACCTAAATTGTTGTTGGGAAAATTTTCTGAGATTTCCTTTTGTGTCTTTTAAAAAATGTTTTTCTATTACTAATCTTGCAACATCTGATTCATCAACAGCCCTTATTCTCTTTGCTAATTCCATTTGACCATTTAGTTTTTCTTCCATGCTTGGAAGTGTTTTATATGCTGAACAAACAACACCAATATTTATATTAGAAACACTATGTGTGAAATTAATGTTTTCATATTGATCTGGAGTGTCTAATCTATCACCAAGTTGTTCTATCTCTATCTCCCAAGGATATTTATATTCTAATGCTGCCTTATATAATTCCAAAGGATATTCTTTTAAAACATCCAAACCATGAACCATATCATCAACTTCAGAAGGGGCAAGTTTTGATGTTAACACAAGTGGACTATCCATTGTTTTTGATCCTCTTCGATTTGGAAGAAATTGTCTTGAAAAATTCAGTAAAGAATCCATGAACATAATAACACAACATTCATCACCATCACAATCTCTTCTTAATGATGCATGCCAAAGTGGATGTGCAAAACAAGCTTGTGTGTTGGAAAACCCTATTATTCTTCCAATCATGCCTGCTGATATGTGAGGAGCAAGACCAATAACAAGATGTCCAACAAGATCTTCTTTGTTTTTGAAGTTGTAAAATGGTTTCATATTGTAAAATTTTTTTAATAATTCATCTATAAAATTTCCAACTCTAAATAATATACTGTCTGATGTTTCTTCATTTGTTGATGAACATGAAGCAAGAATGAGGTCTTGTGGTTTTAATTCTATGATCTGTTCCTTATCCACTAATTCTTTTCCATTTATATCTTTTTTATAACCCATTTCTTTTAGTTTTTCTACAGGAGTTCTTATCTCAGAAGGTTTAAAATGTGTTATTGGTAATTCTGTCATATCATAACGTATTGTACCATCTTTATTGACAGATATATCATGTTTTGCTCTAAGGATTCCTTTTGCAAGATTTTCAGGAATATGATCTTTATTTGATGTTCCCTTTACACCCTTAATTAAATCTGGATAACTTTTCATTCCTAATTTGTTGAGTGCTATTTCAAAATAATGGTTTATATCTATTGGTTTTTTTCTAAAGCTAAAATTGTTATCTGTCTTATTTTCTGTTATATTCCCATCATAAGATGCATACATTTTTTTTGTTTCTTTTCCGCAGGTTTCACATATATGATAAATTGTTTCTTTATTACATTTTGTACATTGATATATAGGAAAATCAGCTGTTATTTTTCCTTTTTCCAATGCTGCTTGAATACTTCTCATTCTTCCTCCTTCCTCCCCTATTGGAAAAAGTGTTTGTGGGTTTCCTGTGAGTTTTCTCATTTTTGCTTTTTCTGGTCTTCCCATTCTTGCACCAATAAATGTTCCTGATTTGTCCATTATTTTTATTTTAGAAAACTCATTAATTATTTCCAATGTTTTTTTATCTATGTTGTTTTTGACATATTCTATTTTATTTACTATATCTTCTTTTTTTATCATTCCTAAAGAATATAGAAAAGCAAGAGAATTGTTTTTATTTATAACAACAAATTCACTAGAAATAACAATATGTGGAACACCAATTGAACCAAGAAGATTTTTTGATTCTTTTTCAAGAGGAAGTATTGTTTTGATTAATTTTCCTTCCTGAAACTCAAATTTTATTTTTTTAAGCCATTCTAATAATACCAATAATTGTTCAGAAGATAATATATCCCAATGATATGTATATTCTGGATGTAGGGGAACATTTAATTTTTCAGATGTATTTATTGCAGCTCTTGCAGATATCTTTGTTTTTGTTGGATTTTTTACCATTAATCTTAATTTGTCCTCGGGAATGCTAACTAACTCTGATAATTTATCAAAATCTAATGTACCAAAAAAATCAACTGTTGCTTTTTCTATATTTTTTGTGTGCCATTCCTCATTATATCCACATGGAACCAAC
>JABMPP010000029.1 GCA_013202955.1 Candidatus Woesearchaeota archaeon
TGCTTTAATAGCAGGCTCTATTTCTGTTTTCCTTACATTATGGATTGGAAAATTGTTCTCAAAGTTCATTACATTGATTGATTACAGAAAATTAGTTGTTTTTGTGATATTTTTTATTATTATGTTATGTTTTTTTCTAACAGGACCTTTAGGAGTATTTGTGCTTTTTATTAGTACATCAATTGGAATTATTCCAGCAATCATAAAAACAACAAGAACACATTCAATGGGTTGTTTGCTGCTGCCAGTTATTCTTTATTTCATATTATAGAAATCTTTTTAAATAGCCTAGTTTTCCTTTGGTGTATGCAAGGAATAATTATGAACTTCAGGTCAGCAAGACATCATCAGTATGACAACCATATGATAATCTTAGCTGAAGGAGTAGATTCAAGAGAAAAAGCAGCTAAATTAATAGGAAGACATGTTGTTTGGAGTTCTTCTAGTAAAAAAGAAATTAATGGAAAAGTTGCAAGCGCACATGGCAACAAAGGTGCATTAAGAGTTATTTTTGAAAAAGGAATGCCTGGCCAGTCACTTAGTTCTAAAGTAGAAATCAAGGCTTAAGCATTTCCATGAATACCTGGAGTAGCATAAGGCTTATCTTCTTCTTTTTTATCAGGTTTTTCAACTGTTAATGACCTATATATTGTACTCAATCCAAATGCACCTATCATTTTAGCAGTGACACTGTAAGGTGCTATGGTATTTATAACAACTCCTGTTGGAAACAAACCCGGTACTGGTTTTGTAGCAATTGCTTTAAGTGATTTTCCGAATTTTGGTTTTATTGATTCCTTATATGTTTCACTTAAAACAGAACCAACACCTTCATCAAGTGTTTTTTGATAAAGTGTTGTTGGAGTATATTTTCTAATATTATGATCAATCCCAAAGTGCATAAAATTAAATACTGGAATAACTGCTAGAGAATATGCAATCTTAAGTGGCAATCCAGAAATATAAGGCACAGCAGTAAAAACAGAATGAAGAAAAGTTCCCATAATTGCTCCTGAATATGCTTCGTTTTTAAGATTCTTTAATTTAACACCTTCTCCTGTTTTTGATTTTATGATTGTTTCTCCCGCCATGAATCCCATTGAAGTGATTAATGGATTTAAACCAACAAGAGTGTAAACCGTTGTAAGATATATAACTCCTGTTGCGACTTTTTTTGTGGCATTAAAACTGCCTAGCAATGCTTTTTCAAATAGTGTTAAGTCTGATTCAAGCTCGCCAACTCCTTGTTTTTGGAGCTGTTCTTGTTCAGCTTCTTTCACATTATCTGATATGTCTGCCATTTTTTACCACTTGAAAATAGTTTTTATTTTTATAGCTTTGCTATGCTTCCTTTCTGTATTGTTTTTTGTAGTTATCACTCTGATTGTTGTTATTTTTCTCCTTTTCAATTTGCTCTGATGTTTTTCTAACAATCATTCTTCCAATATAACGCTCAACAGCCAAAGCAACCATCTGATATCTACGGGGTAAAAATAAAATAGGAGTTGCAAATGGTGCGAATTTAAGCATGTTCTTTATAGTTCTCCACACTTTTGGCTTAAGATGCTCTCTATATATTTCAGCTGGCAATTGATACAATGTTTTTAGTTTTAGAGTATCCTTGAAAAAAGTCCAGGGACTATATTTTTTAAAAGTGTGCTCAAGTGCATAAACTGTTGATGTTAAAATCGGATAAGATAAAAGTCCTATTCCAACCTTGGCCGCTAAAGTATATTTATTTAAAAACCCAAAGAAACCATATAATATGGGAGCCATAACATTACCTAAATGAGTCTGTGCTTTAAGATCATTTTTATTCATGTTTTTCCTGTTTGTTGTTGCATATGCTGCTAGATATGAGCCAGTTGTTGCTATCCATGCAATTGGATCAACTGTTAATGCTAAGCTTAATAGGGATGTTCCTGTGACTTTTGCCCAGTCCCATAAACTAAATTCTTTCATTGTTTTGAAGAATCCTTTATTTGTTTTCTTTTCTAGATCAGAACCTTCTTCTTGCTTAGTTTCTAATTTATCTGAAAGCTCTTTTCTTTGCTCAACCGGAGCTGGCGCTTTGTTAAGCTTCTCATACTCGTTTTGCGTTCTTTCATCTAGCGCCATTATTTATTTCCTCCATAAGCCGGCTTATAATCTGAATGTTTGAAGAAATTGTCAACTCCATTCTTTAATCTTTCATAAAGCCTTGGCTTTGGCTCTGAGTGATTCTTATCCTTTCTGCCGAATCTTCTCTTAAGAGATTTCAATACTCCTTCCTCTCCAGCAATCATTGAAAGTAACACATCGTTTCCTGCTCCAATTGCTAGTCTGTTTACTGGTTGAGTCACATAATTCATTGAGAAAATATGAATTGGATACAGAGTTAGGAAAGTCTCTTTAATTTGAGGAATCAGCTTTGTTTTCAGGTCATTTTGATATGCTTCTTTAACATATTTGAAAATTTTAAAGTTGAAGAATGACTTCAGCATACCTTTTGTGCCATACTTATCTACAATATAGTTTGTTGTTCTATACCAAGCAAGCCATGGAGCCACCATAAATGGATTCATAACTAATGCTTTCAATAGTTTTGAACCTAAGGTTGCTGTATTTGTTACAATAAAATCAGGTATAGTATAAGCTGCTAATCCAAGAGTTGCACCAAAAGTACCTATCTTCAATAAATCCCTCATTTCATTATATTTTGTCTTGGTCTTCTTTTTGTAATTAGTAATCAGTCTTCCCACTCCTAAACCTAAAGGTGTAAGGAATACAGCATGAGCTGCTCCCATTAAGAATGATGCATACATGTTCAACCCAAGCCATGGAGTAAACTTAAGGAAATCTTTTGCTGCTTTTCCAAATGAAAACTTATTTGTTTTTTGCTCTAAGTCTGAGCCATGATTTTCAGTCTGCAGTTTATCTGAAAGCTCTTTTCTTTCTTCTACTGGAGCTGGCGCTTTGTTTGTCTTTTCAAACTCCTCATTTGTTCTTTCATCTAGCGCCATTATTTAGCCCCTCCATAAGCTGGCGTTGGTGTCGGCGTCGGCTGATGTGTTGGTGTTGTTTGATGATTGTTGCTGTTCTTTTCCTGTGATCTTGCTGTCACTAATCTGAACAGATACCTTAAACCTGAAAGCGCAGCAATCTGATACTTGAAAGGCACAAAATTTGTAATGCCTATCCAAGGTATTGTCAGATATTTGTAAAAATCCTTGAATGATTGTTTCAGATCTGGCTTGATTGTTTTCTTATAAATATCTGAAGGAATTTTCAAAAACTTGCCAGTATAAAGATAATTGAACATCTTTTTTGGTGAAAAATTCTTTACAAGATAGGTCATTGCAAGGTATGCTGGCATAAACGCAAGCATCATTGGACCAAGACCCATAGCAGTTTTTGTAATTGGATTTGTGATTGAATCTAATCCTTTGTAAAAATAATACACAAGAGGAGTGTAAAGGTTAGCAGTATGCACTTCAGTTTTAACCCCTTCATAAGTGATCTTTTTTCTATTCAGTGTTTTGTAAGCCAATAGGAATGAACCCATAACACTGGCCCAATTAGCAATACCAGCTGTTGTTATTCCAATAGTTGTGGTTATAGCTGTTTTTGTCCAATCCCATGCTGTGAACTTCTTAAAGCTCGAAAACATTGTTTTCTTTTCTAAATCAGAACCTTCTTCTTGCTTAGTTCCCAACTTATCAGAAAGCTCTTTTCGCTCTTCTACTGGAGCTGGCGCTGTTTTAAGCTTCTCATACTCGTTCTGCGTTCTTTCATCTAGCGCCATTATCTACTTCCTCCATAAGCTGGTGTTGGTGTTGTTGGTTGATAATTTGGAGCTGGCTTCTTCTCTTCATTGGGTTCTTTTTTCCCTTTCAATCCAAAAACAACCCTATAACCAGCATCAGCTGCAACAATTCCAGGATATCCTCCCCAATAACCGTTTACTGTCATTGCAACAGGTATTCCAAGATATTTGATTGTCTCCTTGTTCATCTTCCAAAGATTATCCTTGACATGTTTGAAGTTGCCAGCTAGGTCAAATGGATGTTTGACAAAATATTCAGTTGAGAGATAAACACTCACAAAAATTGGATTACCAATTATAACAGCAGCAGCCCCTCTCAATGCTTTTGTAGCAAATGTTGGGTTTGGGATGAGCTTTGCATAATATTCATACAACTTGCTTCCCACAATACCAACTAAACTACCCACCGTCATCTCATCCATCAGATTAACAAGTGATGTTTTTGTTTTCTTGAATAATGACAAGATTCCCCTTCCAACAACAAATGCAACTCCTGTAAGAGGACCATTTATCCCAACAGCAGCATAACTATAAACAGTTGAAGCTGCAGCTGCTGTTCCGTGGAGTAGATAAGAGAACAATGATGTGCTTTTTTCCTGCGGAGCATCAACTACTTTTTTCTCAAGCTCGCTTCCCTGGGCTTTTTGCTCGTTTTGCAGTTTATTCTCTAGCGCCATTATTCAACTCCCTCCAAGAATTTCTTTACAGCAAACTCTACTGCGTGACTAGTGCTACGGAACATACCAGAATCTATATTCTTCTTAACATCATCAAGAATATCTTCATTAACTGAGATACTAAGCTTTATTTTCATCTCTGCTCCTCCTCTAAGAACTTCTTCAGAGATTCCTCAATGATCTCACTTCTATTCTTATATCTGGTTTTAGAAATAGCTTCAAACAGCTTCAAAACTGTGCTTTCCTCGACTGTAACACTAATCTTTCTTTTCATTTTGAGTACTCAATGGTAGTATCTCATACTACTCTTATATAAAGCTTTGGGTTTTTACTACTAGTTGATGGTTAAATTAGAAAAAGAAACATTTATATAAAGAAGTAGACCATTTAGAATATATACCATATGGTATAAATACTATATAATACAGAATAATAAAATATAAATATAAGTAGTCCATTCGGAATATATACCAGATAGTATAACAGGGGCAACATACAAATTCATCGAAAAGTTTATATATAAGTATACTGATTGGTATATATACCAATTGGTATAAAGTGAACTACATGTTTTTTTTTGATTTCCCCCAAAACCAGAAGCTCTCTGTCAGTAGAGAGTTCTACCTAGATTTACTGGGTAAAAGCACTGATCAGGGTAAAAACATTGCCCTATTAGGGTCTACTAAAACTGGCAAAACATCCATTGTTAGAAGCTTCATTGAATCGAACAAGGATGTTGCTGCTGTTTATATTGACCTCAATAGAATAAGTACGCCCCCTGAAAACTTTTCTATAGAGTTCGCGGGCAATGCAGCTTTCTGGTTTGTGGGGATTTCTAAAAACTACAAAAAATTTCTCGACATCGACTATCTTCTTGGTTTAAAGGAACTCGGAAAAGCTATTTCTTTTATTGAAAAAATAAAAAATGAATCTGAGAAGATAAAACCAAATCAAAGATTAATGATTGAGAGCGCTTTTTCTTTTGTTGAAGAATTAGGGAAAAAATCTAATAAAAAACTTGTTTTATTTCTTGACAATTTTGAGAATATTCTAGATATGAACAATTATTCCCAGATAAAAGATGTTTTGTCTATAATAGATTTCAGCTCAAGGAATGTTTCATATGTTGTGACTAGTTCTGAAACTGGTTTGATGAAAAACAAGCTAAAAGGTTTTGCTTTTGAAGAAATAAAAAGCTTTGACAAACAAGAAACAGCCTCTTTAGTTGAAAAGATTCTTGGAAAATCTGATAAAAAAGTTATTGATGATGTTTTTAGATATTCTAATGGTAATCCATACTTAATTGAAAAAATCTGTTTTAGATATAAAGAAGTTAAAGATGTAAAAAAAGCATTTTTTACTGAATTGGTTCTTAAGGATTCTCCTATTTACAATTATTGTCAAAAAAGCATAAGTGATTCATTAAACAGAGCAAGGGGAAAGGCTCTGTTAAAAACAATTTTAAAAGTGTTGTCTTCTGTAAAATCAGCTAAACTGACAGAGATCTCAAAAAAAATATATCGGTCAGCTCCTGTTACAAAAAGTGTTCTTGAAAGATTAATTCTTGTTGACTTGGTTGCAAGAGAAGACAACCAATATTCATTTTCTAATAATGTGCTGAAAGATTGGTTTAGATTAAACATGCTTGGTTTTGGATTTAAGGAAATAAATGATGAAATATTAAAACTTGTTGAGGAAGAGCTAAATGAATAAAAACAAAGTGTTTGGGATTGTAATGCTTGTTTTAATAGTTCTTACCATGACAAGCTCATTAGCTACAGCTGCTATTACTGATACTATTAAGAATGCTACTAATAACTACAAACACGAAGTAGTTAACATCTTGGTGTTATCAGTATTATTGATAACAGCAATCGCACTTTATCCAAAACTTGAGAAGAGACAGAGAGAAATACTTCAGTTTGTTGGTATTGTAGCAGCCATTTTCATAGCATTTAGGTTTGGTGCAGATGAATATTTCTGGAAAATTGGCAAAATAATGATATTTATGCACCTAAGAATATGGATAAACACTCTTGTTATTATTGTTGTAGGATTTATCATTATAAGCATTCCAAAAATTGCTGAAAAGCTTCCAAAAGAGGGAATGGCAAAATATGCGGTTTATCTTGTTTTGTTCATAATGGCTTTTATGATAGCTATAAGTCCAATGAAAGATGATAATGGCAAGATAGAAAAATACCCAGGAGACGATAAATATCCATATATCTGGGAAAGAGAGTACATAAAGCCATGGAAATTTATACTTTTAGGTGATTCAGAATGTTATGCAAGTGATGGCTTTGTTATAGGTAAACAAAAAGATAAAGAAATAAAATTAAGTGATGGTGAAGAGTATTATATTAAAGATGATGAGCTTTATCATTATGATAATGATTGGTACTTGGGGTGGTTCCAATCTGATGAAAAAATAGAGCTTGATTCCATAGAAAATAATAAAATAAAGGAGGAATTAAAAGGAAAGATAACTATCACAGAAGATAGTTCCAAGGGAGGAAGATATTGTTATACACAAGAAAGTAAAGAAGGGGTTAAGGGTCCTAAAGTTTTGAACAAAGGAGATGAAGAGCTCCTAGGATTTGGGATATTAAGAGGGCAGAACTTATTTATTTTTATATTGGGAACATTCCTTTTAATATGGCTGTTCAATTATTTATTAGGAAAAGAAAATAACTACATAAATTACACAATATCAGTGCTTCTTGCTGGAAGCATGGCTCATTCTGGAATGAGTTGGGGTAGATTCATCCTATTGGCCGAAGTAATAACTTGGTATTTGTTATACAAAGGTATAAGCAAAGGTGAAGGGGCAAGTGAGAGAAAATGGGTAAATATGGTTATTGCTGCTGGCTTAACACATATGATCTTTATGAATGTTGCTCCAGAGCATTATTTTAGCCTACCATTTGGAATGGATGATTGGGGACCAAAAGCATGGCTTTATGCAGTGATTGCTACTCTAGCATTCACAAAATTCACTGGTGTTGGTGCTGCAGCAGCTGGTGTTGGGTTATTTGGTGCTGTTGTAACACAAGAAGTGTTGAAACATGGACTTAATTTTATTATAAATGGTGTAAAGAAAATACGTGGAGTAAATAGTCTTGCTCATGAATTAGAATTCCTTAAAAAAAGAAATCTAAAAGGAGAGCTTCCTTCATCATTTGAAAAAAATATGGGAAAGCTTCAGGTTCTTATGAATTATATGTTAAGATTACAGGTTTTCAAAAGCAAAAAAGCAAGAGTAGAAACACTTCTGAAAAAGACAATAGAGATTTTCAAAAAATATCTTGGAAAAGATATTGAAATAGACAGATTCAACAAGAAAATGGACTGGTTCTTGAATGGTCCCAGATTCATAATACCTGGTAAAGGTTTCCATAAGAGAAAAAAAGAATCCAGGAATGAAAAACCAGGACATGATAAAGATGAGAAAAAAAAGCGGAAGAAATTCATACAAGCAGAGATAGACAGAATGAATGAAGCTGCCATATGGAATAAGAAAGTAAATGATGGTGATACAGATAAGCTAAAAATAATGAATCTAACTGTTGAAGGAGAAAATCCTAAAAAATCTGGAGAGGTTTTATTCCAAAGAACAGCAATAAGCAATTTCTTTTATAATGATGTAACAGGATATAGAGGATATACAAATTACAAAGCATTAGGATCATTCGCAACGTTTAATATGATTGTTTGGCTAATGGAAAATTTTGCAAATGATCTGGTAAGAAATTTCTCCCCAAAAAGCTCCGATATTATTCAAAGAGAAAGGGGATACCAAGAAGAATCTCTGAAAGATTCTATGATAAAGGATGTTATAAAAGATATGGAAAGTGATTTAAAAGATTATGATAGAGCATATGACCAGTTTGGTGGTAACACCCTGCTTAGGTCTGTTAAATTAGAGGTACTTGACCAATACTTAATGTTTGGGGCACACCAGCATTCATACATGTTTGTGCCTAAGAAAAGGTGGAATAAATTCAGAAAATATGAATTGGATAAAAATCGTGAGCCTGATGAAAATAAGTATCTTAGAGATGCAAAAGAATCTGAATTTAAAGAGGATATGATTGAGGTTGATGATCATGGTGTTGTGTTAAACGACAAGAACCAGATTGCTATAAGGGATTTATTAGGGCTTGACAGAAAAACCTCAGAAGTCAGAAGGATTGTTGACAGGTCTGTTGGATTTGAAAATATGAGATATAGACTAATAAATCCATTAGGGATGTTTCATCATGCATTAAGATTTATTTCTCATGAATGGGATGGATTTATTGATGATTTAAGAAATGGAAGATATCACCCAACATCAAGAAGGGCAGAGGATTATATCAATTCATATCGCAGAAACAAAAATTATGTTTTAGGTGATGATAAGATTAAATTTGCGGTTAAACCAAGTGAAGGAGCTGGTGCATATGATGAAGAGGCATTAAAAGAACCTGGAAATATGCCAATAAGATATTGGGGAAGAAAAAAATGGAACAGTAAAGCAACAACTGATGTCAATGACCCACCATTCAATCCATTCCCAGGAATATCAACATCAGGAATAAGCAGATACCTTGAATTTTATTTCAAAGAAGACGTAGAAGAAGAATCTGAATTCGAAGAAAACTGGGCAAGATACATTAAAGATACTGGAAAAGAAAAAGGAGAAACATATGGCAGAGGAGTTACAAAGAGATAATACCACAATGGAAAAAGAAAAAACAGGAATAATAAGCCAGGAAACTAGAAATATTATAAATAGGTTTGAATATATTGATAGCCAGGTTTTTGGGAATGATGATTACAGGGCTAAAAACAGAGACAAGTTAATTGAGCCAAACATAATAAGAGATAATCATAATACATTCAAAGGTGTTTCAATAATATTTGAGGAATTTAGAAAACATAAAGATAATTATCATACATTTCTGGAAGCAGTTGCACAAAGAGAGCAAGAGATAATGAGAGTTGATGTGCCTCTTGGAAAACAAGTTGTTAAGTTTGAATCAGAGGAAACAGGTGAGGCATCTGTTCTTGTTGAATTATCAAAAATAATGAAGGACCAGGACATAAATGAATTATTATCAAATTTCAGAGAAAATGAAAACAGATACAGAGCAGGAATACTTGAGAACATAAAAGACAAATCATTTGCAACAAAGCTTGTTTATATGCTTCATATTATTTCCAGCTATGAAGAGTATGTGTTAAGGAATAAACTATCTGAACTTAGAGAAGCAAAGGGAAACCAATATGATATAATTGATTCTGCTGAAAGAGAGTTAAAAGAAAGGCACGGAATTGTTGATAAATCTCTTACCAAAAAACTTGATAGAGCAAAAAATCGTTCAAAGGATTCTATAAGAGAAGAAATAAAACTTTTAGGAGAAGCAGGAAGAGCAATAGAGGAATGGTCTGCTTCAGATAATTTTGAGCAAAGACTACATCAGTTCAGAGAGATATTAAGGAACATAGCAATTTCCTCAAAAGATGGGATATTAATCAGAAGAATAAAGCAGACAAACTCAACCAAAAGAATGTTGTATTTTGATTATGAGTATAATTTCCTATTTGGAATGGATCAACACTGGGACAAGGGTGGATTCAACAGAGTAAGTCTTTTCCAGGCTGTAAAACTTACATATGGAAAAGAAAGAGCAGAATGGGAAGATTTCCTTAACAGTGTGTCAAGAAAATACACAAAAAATGCATCCTATATAAGAGAACATTTTGGTGATAATGAAGCAGCAGCAATGATTGAGAATATTGGTAAAAAAGCAGGAGACTCACCTGAAGAATGGAGAAAAGGGTTGTTTGAGATAGGAAAAAGTTTGTTTAGTAAAGAAAGAAAAAGCACAATATTAGATAATTCAAAAAATAGTTTGTTAAGCATTCTTGGACAAAGAATAATTGAACTTGAAAAAGAGATTAATGACGCAATGGAAGCAATAAGAAATATTTTCATTGACAGAATAAAACATCTGAGAAAACAAAGGGAAAAATCAATTAATGAAATGAAAAAATTAGTGAACAAAAAATTGAATGAGCTTCAGAAAGAACCAAAAAAGATGGCAATGAAGATTATAGAATTAGCAAGAAAAAGAGAAAAGCAATTATTAAAGGAATGGGAACCAACAAAAGTAGAATTAAGGAAAAAAGAAGATTCCTTAATGACAGAGCTTGCTGAATATATAAGAATAAGAGAAGATGTTCTTGACATGGAAGAGCATGAGAAAAAGTTTGAAGAAAATCTTTCCATCATAAGAAATAAGATAAAATGGGATAATTACTTATCAAAAGCATTTAATGTGCTCCCAAAACTTAATCCTGAAAAAGCATGGTTTGAGCTAAACAAGAACATAATGGGTGGCATTATGGTGTCAGATTCATTTGTTTTCAAGATAAATGAGAACAACAAGAGTATAATAAACTTCTTCAATAATCAGCTAAGAGAAAAGCTTGATTCTGTTAGCAATATTGCATCAAAGATTGTTGAAAACCAAACAGAGTTAAACAGAAGAATGGGTGAGCTTTTAATATTATATTACAAAAAAGGAGAATAACATGGTAGAGCCAGAACCTGAAAAGAAAAGAAAAGAAAAAATGTGGAAAAGAGGAAGGGTATTCAAGGAGAGAACACAATATAGTGTATGGACAAGACTTTTTAGTACATTGGGTGCCAAGGAACAGGTTAGTGAGTCAGAAGGAAAAGGTTCTCTTACAGAAAAAAGATTATTTAAATGGGGAATTCCTTCAATAATGAAAACCATGAATGACAGATTAATAACTCTTGAGATAAAGTATTGGACAGCTGTTACTGGAAAGGATGACGCTGTTCAACTGGAAGTAGAAAAGAAATTCAAAGATCTTGGTCCTTTTACAGGTCCAAAAACAGCTGAAGATAAACCATGCACAGCAACCAAGTTTAGAACATTCCATAAATGTGGATCTATATTCAAGGAAAAAGAAGAAACTATTGGAGATAATATAAAAGAAAGAATATTCTTTAAGGGAGGCACAGAAGATAGTGAGGAGGTAACACAAAAAATAATAGAAGGAATGGACCACATAAAGATGAAGATATTTAACAAAATATACAGGTTTCCTATTCCTCCTGAAAATAAATTTGTGTTTCCTGATGGAATGATAAATTATGTAAGAAGTTGGGGGTTCAAAAAAAGTTCAGATTTCCATCATTATTTCCAAGATTTTGTAAAGGATATAAGTGAGTATGCAAAAGAATATCTAATGGATGAATATGAGAGAGGAATGGAGATAGGACTTGAAAAAGCAACAAAAGGATTCACAGAAATAAAAAAAGATATGAAAAATAAATGGAAAGAAAGAATAGATAATATATTGGAACCATTTCTCAGAAAGGTGGATGAAGTTTTAGAAAATGAAGAAAAGATAAAAGACGCTCTTCAAAATATAGAGGAAGAAACAACTGATGAATGGAAAGAGAATGTTTCAGAATATCTTCCACGTCGTGAAATAATCAGATTAAAAAGAGAATTTATGGAAAATATTGATAAAATAAAAAGAAAAATTGAGAAGAAAGAGGAAAAGAAAGAAGAGATAAAACCTGAAGAATATTTTGAGGAGATAAAAAAGTATGTAGTTAGCTTATTTGTAAATACATGGGAACAGACATATAAATCAGTTGAGGAAAAAGTAAGAGATCTCACAAGAACAATTGAAGGAAAAACTGAAGATGGAAAAAAAGATGAGTCATCCAAGGATCAAATAGGGTATGGAGTAGATGTAATAAGAGATGTATATATAAATCTTATGGATGATACATTTGATTGGATTGGTGGAGAGAAAAGAATGCAAAAAGGAGGAAAAACAGGTGTAGATGATGAAGGCGCAAAAACAGGTCATGAAGGGTTATTAAGAAAGTATCCAAATATTGCTGAAAATATCATGACAAACGAGCTTCAAGAAATACAAGAGATATTGGAAGCAAACAGTGTTTCAGCAAAAGCGGTGGTTGTATTCACTCATACTTATGAAGTATTGATGAGGGCTAAATGTGGAAGAGAAGAAAGAACAATAAAAGCATTTGAAAAAGTAATAGATGCCACAGAAAATAATAAGAAAAAAATCTTAAAAGATTATAAAAAAATATATGACAGAGATAGTTATGACCCAACCAAAGGAAGAATGATTGATAAAAATATAA
>JABMPP010000030.1 GCA_013202955.1 Candidatus Woesearchaeota archaeon
ACAACAACCTGGGGAAACAGATCCTGATATTTGTTTTCCCTTCCAATAGCCTCACTCACTTTTTCTATATTCACTTCATAGCTAAGCGGATTCAGCTCAAAATCAACCTGTTCATCACCTAACTCAGCAATATTTTCATCACCATAAATATCATCTGAAAATGATTCCTGACCAAACATCTTGAACGGAGATACTGCGTTTACTAATAGTTTATTCATATCTAATATATAAATGTTATTGGCAGACAGAAACAAAGTTATGAATGATATAAAAACAATTCCAACAAGTTTATACACGATCTCATCCATCTGAATAAAAGTTGAGCTTGCAACACTTTTCATTTTTTTCACAAGCTCTATGTGTAGCTGATGAACCACAATATTATCATCATCAATATTGTCTGCTACTGTTCTTAATATCTCCTTAACTTCAGGATTCTTGTCTTCAACAACTTTTAGCTTGAATTTTTTGAATCTTACATAAATAAGTGATATCAACACAATAACAAAAACAGGAAGCGCTATGTAAAGCGGATAAAGATTTAACAATATAAGCACAAAATATAATCCAAGGAATATTAACACAGAATCAAGCAGGCTTTTCAAACTAACCATCTTCAAAACTTCAAATTTCAATTCTCTTAAAAGATAAACTACGCTTTTCATCCTGAACAAGAATCCAACTGGCTTTGTAGTGAACTTACCTGATCCTCTAGGTTGTCAACATCATCACTTAGATCATCCACTCTGTTTTTCAGAGTTCTTTTTTCACTCTCTAATATTGTTATGTCAGCATTTGCATCATTTAATCTCTTTGTTGTGTCAAATAGCTGGTTTGCTGTTGAGAAAAGCTCTTCTTTTGTTGCTTCTAATGATGAGTTTAGATATCCAATATCTCCCTCAAGCTCTGTTTTTGTTACAGTGTATACTTTCCTGAGGTCTGATTTTTCCTTTTCAGTTAGGGTTAATGTGCTGTTTAGGTTAATCTGTGATTTTTCATAATCAGTTTTACATTTGTTAAGATTTAATGTTGTGTTGTCAAGCTCTGTTGTTTTCACAAGATAATTTCCTGTGAGATTGTAGAACTCCTCCTGAAAATAAACTGTTCCTCCTGCAACAATTGCAATAACAACAAATATAAGAAACAAAAGTACTAGATTTACATTTTTGTTCATAAAGCTTGACTTAACCATTTTGCCTCTGTTCTATTAATCTTCTTATTGAAACCTCAACCAAAAATATAATCAATCCAGCAGCCAAAAAAGGCCACATCATTTTTCTTTTTACTACATCAAATCTTTCTGAGCTCTTTATAACATGATTTACTATCTCATCTATTTCATGAATTTTAAATATTTTTCCATTACTTGATTCTGTTATACTAATTATTTCACCACTTACCCCAAGATTTTGGTATTCATTATCATAATTGGTTGCATACACAATTCCCAATACTTCATTAAATCCTATGTTCCCTGCATCTATTTTTGATGTGTATATATTCTCTTCTTCCTTATAAAATGTTATTCCTTCTGCTTTTGGAAATTTTTTTGATTTCACAATAATCTCTGTTGTTTTGTTCACTCTTGTGTCATCCACATTCACAATATAATCCTCTTTTCTTTCAGGGTCTCCTATTGCCCAGTTCATTATTCTTGAAATGACGTTTGAATTTCTTTGATTGAACATCTGTCCCGACCATGAGTTTCCATCATCGGTTGAGAGAGCAGCCACTCTTCCTAATCCATGCCTTCCAACAGTCAGGATTGGTTCTCCTTGGGTTGTTGTCATAAGCAATCGTGCTGTTGATTTTGGCACAACCTCATTAAATCCATATATCCTTGCAGATGGCTCAATATCTTTTGTGATGAAATGGAACGCATTGTATGTTACAACATTTCTGACACCTTCTTCATTGTCCTCCTGCTCTGTTTTTCCGAAAATAAAAGACATTCTTTCATATGTTTTTGGGAAAAAAGCTGTTCCTCCTGTTTTTTCAGCGAACTGTATCATGTTGATTTCAAGCCTTGGTGGAATCTCTTTGTAAAAATGATCTCCAACAACAAAATTAAAAACAAGAGTTGGGAAAATTATAATCTCCTCGTTTTTCATCTCTTCAGAAAGATATTCTATCTCACCTGCTCCTAACCCAAAATCCATGTCTGATAATAAGAAAATATATCTTCTTCCATTTGTTCCGCTGAGCATATCTATAACACCATCTAATGCTCCTCCAATATTTGAGCATGTTCTCTTTAGCATGCAATCTTTTTCATTTAGTTTTGCGATCTTGCTCTTTACCTCTAGCATATCCTTGTTCATTATCTTTGACATTGATGAAACAACTGTATATTTATCTGCAAATGCTACAACAGCCACATTATCATTAAGCCTGAACTCATCCATAAGATGATAAGCACGTGTTTTTGCCATTGTCAGATTAGTATATTCTTTTCCTTTTGATAAATCTATCAAAATAACAGCGTTAAGATCTGGCTTTGGCTCTTTTTCAGCCGAACCCATCTTTACAGGAAGAAGATTTGATAATAATGAGCCTTTATAGTTTCCATACTCATATGATCTTTCTCCTCCAACAATCACAAGCCCGTTTCCATCACCAACAAAATCACTTAATCTATCAATTGAGTCTCTGCTTAAACTGTCTGCAGATACATCATCCAACACAACAGCATAATATTTGTCAGGATTTACACCTTCTAATGTTCCAATAACTTCAGTGTCATATAATTTTTCAAGCACTGTTGCCAAAGGAGATGCCCCACCTGTAACAAGCAGAACTTTTGGCTTTTTCACAACATGTATTGCCTTGTAGAAAACATTATTTTCTGAAAAATGATCTTTGTTGTCAACTCTTGCCTCAATTTTATAATATCCCTCACTGAAGGTCTGCTTAAAGGTTGTCTCATCACCGCTTGTGACCTTGTTAAGCACTTCCTGGTCATTTATCAGCACTCTTAACCTGTACTGGTCTAGTGGTATTGTGCTATCAACAAGAATCTTAAATTCATTTTCGCTCTCTGCAAGAACCTTTGAAGGCCCTTCAATAACAACAGACATATCCTGTACTGTTGCGTCAAGATCTAAAACATTTAATGTGGCATTAAGATCAGCAGCAAAAAGTGCAACATCCCCAAGCTCAGTGCCATCATTGTTGTTTCCATCTGTTGCAATAAGCATGTTCCTGTTATTTGCAAGGTTCACCAGAATTCCATCTCCAATATTTGATCTTAAACCTGACCCAATATAAGCCAGCTTTACAGGAAGTTTTTTTTCTAATTCCTCCTTAAGATTATTTATTCCTGTATTATCATAAGGCTCCATTGATTTTGAATTGTCAACAAGTATTGTTAATGATCTGTCACCTTCCAGTTTTTGTTTTATACTCATAAATGGGGTTGCCAGCGCTATCACCAATAATATTATAATAACACTTCTTGAAAGAAACATAAGTATTCTCTGTATTCTCATCCTTTTTCTAAGCTCCTTTTCTCTTAATATGCTCTTTTCTTTAAGCTTTACAAAATCATACCATGTAATAACAATTAACGCTATCACTAAAGGGATCATATACATTAGCCTTTCATAATAAAGGAAATCCATCTCAGAAATCACCTCTATATTTTATATAAAGCAATTCTCCCATTATAAACACAATTGCTATTATTATGAAATAAGTGTCTAAATCAACTGGAACTTTTCTTTCGAATCTGTTTTCATCTGTTCTGATATCCTGTTTTTCAATACTCTCTGTCTTGCTTACATCAGATTCTTTTTCACTTAAAAGATTGACTGCGACTTTTTTTGTGCCAAGATCATGTATTCCTGTTGTATCAATATTTTTTCCAGATATTGTCTGGTCAGCCATGAAATTAAGACTTTTTATTGAATCCCTATCTAAAAGAAATTCCAGCAGATTGTTCCAGAATATTGGATATGTTGGGGATAACGTAAACTCTGATTCAGCATCATTTATCCCATAATAAATAACATTTCCTAATCCTAATTTAGAATATGTGATTAAAGGATAACCATCCTTGTCGCTTGTAATAACAACAGAATCTCCTTTAACTTTTGTTTTCAGATATTTTTTTGTCGAACCAAACTCAACATCCCTTGTGAATGAGTTTATCTGCTCAACTTTCACATAGCTTCCTGCATCGTTTCTTCCCAAATATTCTAGGGCCAGGATCTCCTTGAAATCAATATCAAACAAGTCATTTTGCATCACAATTATAAAACTAGATCCTTTTTCAACACTTTCACCTATTTCTCTTATTGTTTCAGGAAGAAGCAGATCTACATCAACCTCTTTTATTATATAAATATCATGATTCACTTTTGGAACAATTGGTGGAACAACAGTCTCAACACTATTTCTTGATGATGATGTGAGTGCATAATAAAGATTATCAAGAGGTTTGTTTGATATATACAACACTTTTGTTTTTTCATCACTTGGAGTGCTTATATAGGCATAGTTATCGATTGAGAAATCATCTTTTATGTCAAGCTTTATTTCTGTTGTGCCTTTTGGTGTTGGAAAACTGAATGTTTCTGCGGATTTTGGAGCTATTGTTATTTTTTCATCACTTCCTTTTACAGATATTTTTATCTCTTCTTCTTTATCATTGAAGTTTTTAATATGCATAATGGTTGTGTCTTTGTCAATTATAAGATCAATTATTCCTATATTTTCTGCTTCTCCAGATACATCAACAAATTCTACCTTGATATTTTTTGATTCCAACGCATTCTTTGTTGTTATCGGGTCTGTTTCACTGTTTATAAAATCACTAACAACAACAATCATCCCCTTGTTTGTCTCAAGATAATCAGCCCCAAACATCATGGCATCTCCAAGATTTGTTGTTGTGTGCTTCTGCTTTACATTATTCAAAGCGTCTATTGCACCTTTTGTTGTTCCGTCCTGTATAAGAATTTCAGGAATGTTTCCTGCAAGTATTATTGTGTTCTTGCCGCTTAAATAATCTTTTTTTATCAACTTAACTGCTTTTTCAAATCTTGTGTCACCATTGTCCTTTGTGTCCATGCTTGCAGATGCATCCAATACAATCACCATATCCTCTGCAGATATATCAACAGTTGCTTTAAAATAAGGAGAAGCAACAGAAAACGCAAGAAGCAGAATAACCAATAACTGTATCAGGAATAATAAATTGTCAAGCAGCTTTTTTAGGAATGAGTTCTCCTTCATCTTTCTGTCCTTTTTTATAAGGAACATCAACGATGGAATAACCTTGTCTTTTGGCTTTGGACGTATAAGGTATACTATAATAAAAGGGATTAAGGTAAATAACGCAAAAAGACCCCATATATTGCCAAAAACGTTGTCTAGGAACATGTATGCTTTTCAGTAATAGCTTATTTATATATTTTACCTAGAATTCACCACCATTCTAATGTGAAAAACAATCACAAATTATTTATATTTTTTATTATTTCCATGGTTTTATGCAATTCTTCACTCTCAAAGACTTTGATTTTAAAGATAAAAGAGTTCTTATAAGGGTTGATATGAATGTTCCTGTTGATGATAAAGGAAAAATCATAAATGACAAAAAAATAAGATCTTCACTTCCAACAATAGAATATATTCTGAATAAAGGTGGAAAAGTAGTTCTGATGTCTCAACTTGGACGACCAAATGGTGAGATAGTAAAGCATCTGAGACTGAACAATGTTGCAAAAAGGCTATCTAAACTATTGAGAAGAGATGTTAAGAAACTAAATGATTGTGTTGATATTAAACTTACAGATGATGATATTATTATGCTTGAGAATCTAAGATTCCATAAAGAAGAGGAGATGAATGATGAGGGATTTGGGAAAAAACTCGCTTCTTTAGCTGATATTTATGTGAATGATGCGTTTGGTACTTCTCATAGAGCACATGCATCTTTTGTTGCTGTAACTAAATTTTTACCTTCTGTTGCAGGATTATTGCTTGAAAAGGAAATACATATTTTATCAGAAGCAATGGAAAATCCTGAAAAGCCATGTGTTGCTGTTTTAGGTGGTGCAAAGATATCAGATAAACTTGGACTTATACACAATCTACTCAGAAAAGTTGATAAGATACTGCTTGGAGGAGCTATGGTATTTACATTTTTCAAAGCACAGGGATATAATGTTGGAGAAAGTCTGGTTGAAGACGACAAGCTTGAACTTGTTGAGGACCTAATGTTCAGGAAAAGAATAATACTTCCAGTTGATGTTGTTGTAGGCGACAAAATGATTAAGAATGCAAAATCAAAAGTTGTTTCAATAAATAAAATACCAAAATCATGGATGGGATTAGACATAGGCCCAAAAACAATTGAATTGTTCAAAAACGAGCTTGCAAACTCAAAAACAGTGATATGGAATGGTCCATTAGGGGCATTTGAATACCCAAAATTTGAAGAAGGAACAAAGAAAATAACTGAATTCATTGCTGGACTGGATGCAAACACAATTGCTGGTGGAGGAGAGACAAACTCTGCTCTTGAAAAATATAAATTAAGTGACAAGTTTACCTATGTTTCTACAGGTGGAGGGGCCTTTTTGGAATTTATTCAAGGGAAAACTCTTCCTGGGATATCTGCTTTGATACATAATTGTGATCATATTAACTCTCAGAATAGAGACTAATTCTATAGAAAAGTATATATATCCCTATACCCTATAATGTTATTTAAGGGGGTCAGAAGCATATATGCCAAAAAAATCTCTTTTAAATAAGGTTGGAAAGTTCTTTAAAGGTATTTTTATTGAAGAAGAGCCTATTAGACTACCAAAAAAGGTTAAAAAAGTGGTAAAAAGGCCTGTAAAGGTTAAAAAACCCGTTAAAACCGTAAAACCAGCCAAAAAACCTGTTTCTAAAAAAAGAGCAACCCCAAAAAAGTCAAAACCTAAACCTGTTAAAAAAAGAGAAACACCAAAACCAATCCCAAAACCAGCCTATATGCCTGTTAAAAAAACTCCAGTTCAAAGGAGAGTGGTTAGAAGGGTTACAATGCCTGAGCCATGGAGTAAGGTAGAAAAATATAAGAAAGTGAAGAAAAATAATTATTGGTGAATTTTAACCTCTTTTCCTG
>JABMPP010000031.1 GCA_013202955.1 Candidatus Woesearchaeota archaeon
CAGTAGTGAAGATCAAGAGGGTAAATGGCCTTTCTCTTTTGGAAAAAGAAAAGCTAAGTTAATTGTTGAAAATATTGAAGAAATCAAAAAATTTGCTGAGGAAGAGTAAATTTTTTAATTTATTTCTTTACAAAAGTTTTATTAAGAATTAAACCAGTAAAAAGCCTGGTGGTATTTTTGGATGAAAAAGTTGTATTTATGGTTGATTTGGATGGAACTATGTGGGAAGACACCCCAAATGAAGTAGCAAAAGAAAAAACAATGAGTGCTAAGGTATTTCCAAAAGCTGTTGAATGGGTTAATGAAAGACACAAAGAAGGACATTATATCTGTTTCTTTACAGCAAGATGGGAAGAATTAAGAGAAGTAACAGAAGCAAAACTTAAGGAAATGAATGTTAAATATCATAAGTTATTAATGGAAAAACCAAGAATAAGACACACAGAATATGCTGGATACCATCATATTGATAATTGTTCAATAATTCGAGCTAATCGATTTGAGGGAGCATGGACTCCTTTAGTTAAAAAAGAAATTACAGTGCATGTTTTTGATGATGTATGAATCGGAATATTTTCGATTTTTATTGCTAAACACATATTAAAAATTCTATATTAATAGATACATGTTTTTAGAAATATTAATAGCTGTTTTAGCAGGGGTGTTGTTTGGTGTAATAACAGGCTTAACTCCTGGAATTCACACAAATCTTGTTAGTGTGCTGATTATTAGTTTTAGCGGATTTCTTCTTGGTTATTTTGATGTTATTTCTGTTGCTGTTTTTATTATATCAATGGCAGTCACACACACTTTCTTAAATTCAATTCCTTCTATATTTCTTGGAGCGCCAGAATCAGAAACAGCATTAGGTGTTTTGCCAGGCCATAGATATTTGTTAAGAGGATTGGGATTGATGGCAGTAAAGTTAACTATTATTGGCTCTTTTGGAGCATTGATATTGAGCATATTGATTTTTCCTTTATTGATTCCTTTTGTAAAAGTAGTTTATCCCTTAATAGAAAAATACATTGGGGTGTTGTTGATATTTATTGTTGTTTTCATGATCCTAAGAGACAGGAAAAAAGTGTGGGCAATAATTGTGTTTTTTATGGCAGGATCTCTTGGATTAATTGTGTTGAATCTTCCAAATTTCAAGAATCCATTATTTCCAATGCTAAGCGGACTTTTTGGGGTGTCAACATTGATTGTTAGCTTGTTGTATAATGAAAGAATCCCAAAACAGAAGATAAGTAAGGAGATTAAAATATCTAAATCAAAAACAATAAAAGCATTATTATCTGGAGAATTCTCTGGTTTCATCACTGCTGTTTTGCCTGGGTTAGGAGCAGCAACAGCAGCTGTTATAAGCATGCAGATAACAAGAAAACTTGGTGATCATGGATTTATGATTTTGATGGGAAGTATTAACACTGTTAATTTTATTTTATCAATGGTTACTTTGTATGTTCTAGAAAAAGCAAGAAATGGTGCAGTAATAGCTGTTTCGCAAGTAATGAATAATATTAATTTGTTTCATATAATTATATTCTTATCTGCTGCTTTAATAGCAGGCTCTATTTCTGTTTTCCTTACATTATGGATTGGAAAATTGTTCTCAAAGTTCATTACATTGATTAATTACAGAAAATTAGTTGTTTTTGTGATAAGCTTTATTGTTATATTATGTTTTTTTCTAACAGGTCCCTTGGGAGTGTTTGTGCTTTTTATTAGCGCATCAATAGGGATTATCCCAGCAATCATAAAAACAACAAGAACCCATTCAATGGGTTGTTTGTTATTGCCTGTTATTCTTTATTTTATATTATAGAAATCTCACTTGACCTACATTGATCCACCAGCAATAAGTTTTAATGAATTCAGAATTGTTGGTACTGCGGTTATTGGTGATACTTTAATATCTCCAGATATAACAGCAGCAGAAATTTTTGTTATTAATTTTCCCACACTTATGAGTTTTTTTATTGGCCTTGCTGGCTTTTTAGCCCACGGTGGACTTTCTAAATGTGCCTCTTCTTCAAATGTTTTTATTGTATTATATAAGAAATCAAAACTAATTATAACATTAACATCTGGTTCTTCGTTATATTGGTTATCTTCATTTATAATTTCAATTTGAACAATATCTTCAGGGTTAATAATCATCAATGCTTTGAATAAGGTTTCATCTTCATCTTGAACTTGTATTAGAAAATCTGCACTGCCACCGTATTTATCACTCAGTTTATTTATTTTTTTTATTACTTCTTCATTTTTTTTCGTCTCTTCTATCTCTTTTGGGCTTGGGCCCTTATCTTCATTTTCCGGACCTGGCATTCTGCCTTCCTGCATTGCAGTCTTGAACTCTTCTTTAATGAATTCTTTTGTAGGGAATACCCAAATCTGCATGAATGGTGTTATAATCTCTGTTCCTTCTAGTTGTTTTATTTCTTCCCAATAATGTATCTCACCATATTCACTTTCATATTCAATATCAATCAAATCGATATCAAGGTCGGAATCTTCAAGACAAAAAGACATTTCATGTAGTTGCCTTGCATTATCAACAAATCTCCAGTAAGAAGCAAAGATGCCAGAGATGTGTTTTTCCCATTCTGCTGGTGAATCTGCTACATACTCTTCAAAAAACCATTTTAGGAATTCCTGATCAAGTGCATTCTCTAACTCTTTCCTTTGTTTTTTTAATCCTTCAACCTCCCGTTTACACCAACCTGAACCAGATTTACTCTCAAATTCATGGCGGAGTTCATTAAGCTCATCTATTTCTTCACCCCAGAAATCAAAGTTTAAGTATGACTCGGTTTTGCCTGTTGCTTTTATATTACAGCCACCAGAAAAAGCAATAACAGCTTTTTCCTCCACATAAGGGTTCTCATCAACACAAGCAAATTTTACTACAGAATTATCCCACTCTGTACATCTGCTTTGGGCACAATCATCATTAGTTTCACATTCTTCGCATTTTCCCTGTGCTTCACAGCCATTTTCCCAATCTCCGTCACAGTCCTGAAAGCCTTCTTCGCATTCACATCTTCCAAGCTCTTTAACACAAACCTGGTTTGGCATACATTCATGTTTGCATGCATCCCATCTGCCACCACATGTAGGATCTTGTGCTTCACAGCCATCAGCATCACCACCATTACCATTTCCATTACAATCAAAAAAATATTCTTCACAATGACATCTACCTTCATAAGAATCACATCCTGTGTTTTCGCCGCAATCTTTATCCTCTTCACATTCTCTTTCTTTTACAACCCATCCTGTTACTGCATCTATAGTTGTTTTTTCAGTTTTTAGATAATCAGAATCCTTGAAATATTCTAGTATAACATTACCAATAGGTATAAACTCTTCTTCAAGAGTTTCCTCTACTTCTTCCTCAATTTCAGGCACTTCTTCTTCAGTAACCTCTGCTTCAATTTCTTCTATCTCTTGTTCTTCTTCTATTACTTCAATCTCTTCCTCCTCAACTGTTTCTTCTTCAAGCATCTCTTCCTCAATCTCTTCTTCAGTAACCTCTGCTTCAATTTCTTTTATCTCTTGTTCTTCTTCTATTACTTCTTCCCCTTCTTCAGATTCTACTTCTTCCTCAGCAACCTCTTCTTCTTCAGTTTCAGGCACTTCTTCAGTCTCCACTGTTTCAACCAATATGGGCTCTTCTTCTTCAATAACTTCTTCTGGTATTAACTTGCACATACCCATTGAACAAATTGCATTCTCATCTTCACAGTCCTCTCTTATTGTACAGAGTTTTCCTGTTTCAATAATCTCAATTTCTTCTTCTTCAGTCGCTTCTTCCTCTTCTTCTTCAACAATATCTTCACAAACACCTTTATCAGTCAGAATCTGCCATTGCCCACACACTTCTCCTTCATCTTCTATAAATAAGCATTTATCATCTTTGAAATAATAACCATCAGGACATTCGATCTCTTCTTCTGGTTCTACTTCAGTATCATTAATTGGAGGTTCTGCTTCGAGTTCTACTTCAGTATCATTAATTTTGGTATCATTAATTGGAGGTTCTGCTTCGAGTTCTACTTCAGTATCATTAATTATTGGTTCTATTGGCTTTGCAACACATTCACCATCCTTTTCAACACACTCAAGCTCTTTTGTGGGCTCTAAACACTCAGCTACCATTATATCTTCCATTGGCAGGCAGATATCCCCACACTGCGAACAGTCCAAGGTCTTATTAGTATAATTGGTCTTGCCATTGGTTCCAGAAGTAATATTTGTGGTATTTTCCCCCTCAGAAACATTTATAGAAATATTCACTTTTTCAGTTATGTTTGTGGTGATATTAACAGTTGCATTTGTGGTAACATTGATACTATCATTTATTTCTGGCTCTTTCCCAATCTTTACACATTTTCCATTTTTATCATATTCATAACCAACCATACAAAGCTCTTCTGGAACACACTCTTCATTTTCATTAAGAATAAAGTTTTCAGGGCAGTTTATTACACACTCACCTTGCTTACAGACATTCTGTGAAGATGGGTCACAACGCTTATTTTCACAGTCTGATAAATCCTGGCAGTCAATTAAACCATCAAAATCATTATCAAGCATATCACTACACATTTCTTTTGCTCCTTCACATACTTCATTGCTTTCACACCCATTTAATGGATCAGCGTCACAATCATACCACCCCCTATCACATATACATTGCTTATCTATCCACTTTCTACGCATACCACATTCACTCTCTTGACCACATGGAGCAGTCTGTTTTACAACTGTTCCATCAGAGTAAGTGCATATAAAGTAATCACACGGAATTTTTAGGCTTCTGCCCGGACACATATAATACATATTTAAGCAAGGTGTGGTTTGAGCCACACCATGACAATAGAATATAACTTCTTCCCGACACATATCATGGCATTTTTCTCTTTGTGTCTCATCATCTTCATTAATAATTATATTACAAACCCTTACACATTTCTTAACATCATCAGGAGTTTCACAATCAAAACATTCTTTACATCCCTTAATACAATACTCTTCTTCTTCATCTCCTCTTTCAGTACAATCTTTACAGATATCACATGGCAATGCACAGGGGTGCTCTTCTAACCATATTCTTTTCTCGCATTCTTTACAGCTTTCACAAAATTCTTGGCTTCCGCATTCATCCCATGTACAATCCCAGCTATCTTCACACATGTTTTCACATTTTTTTCCATCTTTTTCAAAATCACAACCCCAACATTCTCCACATTGATTGCCACACTCTTCATTGTGACATGGCCAGCACTCATCTTCACAAACATCATCGCACAAATGCCTTTTTTCTTCTGCTCTGCAATTATCACATTGCCTGCATTCTTCTATTTCTTTACACCCCTTTTCTCCTTTTTTTTCTTTACAATCATCACATCTGTTGCATCTTTTATCACATCTTTCTTTTTCAATCTCTTCGGATATCTCATTTTCACATTCTTTACATTCACTGCAAATCTCTTTATCATTACAATTCTCATTTTCACATTCGTGACAATCATTGCAAAAACCTTTACAATCCTTACCTCCTTCTTTTTCACAATCCCAACACTTTTGACATATATCTGTCTCATGGCAATTTTCACTCCTGCATTTCCAACATGTTTCTCCACAGGCACCTCGGCACTCTTGGTATTTCAGATTAGTTTGGCAGTTTTCACATTCTTCAGAATTTTCATCAGCATCACAAATTCTGTTGCACTTTTCCCCTTCATATTCGTGCCAGGCATCTTTCTGACATCTCTGACAATTTTCACAAAAAGCCTGTGATTCGCACTTTTCTTTCTGACATTTCCAGCACGTATCTTTACAGAGGTCTTCACAATCTTTTCCATCACAACCCCAACATTCTTTACAATCTGAGCTACATTCCCTTTCATTACATGACCAACATTCATCTTGGCATAGATCTTTGCATATCCAACCGCATTCTACAGCACAGTCAGGATCTGGACAATCAATAATTCCATCACCATCATCATCAATACCATTATGACATTCTTCAAGACCACCTTTTGCATCTACACATTCACCTTCTTTACATCCTTCTTCAAGACCACATGAAAACTCTCCAACATGCCTACATCGCTTATGTGAAATTGTCTCAACTTCCTCAACTAGTCTATTTTCATACCTGATTTCTGTGAGCGCTTCTTTTTCAACCTCTCCATATTCACTTAATAAGTCAGTGAGAAATGCTAATCGTTTTTCATAATTTTCTTCTCTAAATCTTTTATTTTCATAATATTTTTCATCAAGGAAACGATTTATCATATCCATTACAGCTCTGGAATAACCAATTCTTTCAGGATTTGTGAATTTGCCTGCGTTATCACTTGCTTTAACCAATGACACCAATCCCCTGATTGTATCTTCAAGTTCAGCATTAAGCTCATCAATACTTAGCTCTTCCAGGGATTTAAGGTCTTTATCTGGTTTCTCTTTCATATCCTCATGCTTAAATCCTGGGCCAAAAAAATCAATATCAAACCACACATTTACATGGGGCCAGTCGCAGCTCTCACATGCCTCTGCATTAATTCTAAGAAGAAGATTGTCGCCCTCAAACGCAATTACACTGAATCTTGCTTTTTTCTGCTGCTCTCTTTTATTTTCAACATCAAAGAACCCTTCCATTGTGTTCTTACAGTCATCGTTGTTTTGGTCAAGATAACCCCTCAGAAATTCACCATATTCAACTGTTTTTTCTACTAAATCTTCTCCATTTTGCTTATTTTCCACATATTGCTCTGCTTTATATTTAATCTCTTTAAGCATATCATCTAGGTTAAATTCATAATGTGTTTTGAATCTTATATTAAAATCAACTTCATAGAACTTTATTATTTCATTTTCTTTTTTTATTATCTGTGGCCATGCATTAAATGTTATCATAATCTTTCTGCCATCAAAAAGTCTTTTCTCCCATTTGGGCAATTCCTCATCGAGACGTTCATCATGTTCCTCATTGATTACCCAGACCCAACTAGTCATTTCAGTAGGCTGACCAAATAATTTTTTTACATCATCCTGACTAAGACCATGGTGAACCCAATCACCTTCAACAACATATTCCTGACCAAGCTGGCTGTTGATTTCTTCTCTAATTGTGTTTCCATATACTATCAGCTGTAAATAATTGATTTTCCCCATTTCATATGATTCAGCATAATTCACAATAGAATTAATTTTTTCTTCAATTATATCAGCAGAAACTGAGTTAGCTAAAGAAAATAAAAGAATAAATATTACACACACACCCAAAAGCTCTTTTTTCATAATTATATTAGTTTAAGGTATGCTCTCTTAAATATTTTTCGTCAATAATCTTGTTATAGTAGAAATCTACGAAAAAACAGAGTTTTTTCTAGATTAGGAACACTAAGAAATCCTTTGGATTTCTGGTGTGCTGAAAAGCTATGCTTTTCAAGCATTTCTTCGAAATTCCGTAATATTTTTAAATAGCCCAGTTTTCCTTTGCGATATGCAAGGAATAATTATGAACTTCAGGTCAGCAAGACATCATCAGTATGACAA
>JABMPP010000032.1 GCA_013202955.1 Candidatus Woesearchaeota archaeon
ACCTTCTGTTTCAATTCCACAATCTGTTAAAATATCTGCACTTTTTTCTAATTTTTCTTTTGATTCCTGATAATCTATAGTTTCAAATTCAGCATTATGGATATTAAAGAAAACTCCTTTTATAAAAGATGTCAATGAACCATATTCTCCCTTTTTAGAAACATGATTAAAACCATGTGACACTATATTACAATCTTTGTCTCTTAAGTTTTTCACTAATTTTATGAATTCAGGATAATCTTTAATATTGTACTTTTCCTCATAGTTTGGGGTAAGTATTATATTAACTGGTAATATTTCTCTTTCTTCTAGTTCTTCTACAATCTCAGATAACTCTTTAATATACTTTGGTGTAAAATCATGGATTGAAACTGAAAAATATTTTTCAGATGGTTTAGTGAACAAATATGTACATACATGATAAATTGTTTTATCTGGAAATTCAGGTTTGAATTTTTCAGTTGCTTTTTTTGAATAAACATTCATTCCAAGAGATTTATCAAGACTTATTCTTGCTTCACTTCCTATTCCTATCCCATAATACCTATTTAAGTTCTCTTCCTTCATTCTTTTTTTAAATGCAATGGCTAATTGGGAACCTATCTTTCTCCCTCTATAATTAGGCTCAATATTTACATGACTATGTGCTGAGTTTTTTGGATGCTTTGCCCTTTGGAACCATCCTTTTGTCAATGACCATTTAATATATTCCTTGGTTCTTGGGTGGTTTGAATATTTTTCATTTAATGTTCTGAATACCATTTTCATAGCAGTTTTCAGAATAACAGGTCTTATTTTTTTGTCGAAATCTTTTCTAGTTGATCCCAATAAATATCCAACTATTCTCCCACCCACCTCAGCAACAAATGCGTTGTCTGCCTCATATTTAAGATAAGGAGAAACTAGCAGATCAGTAAATAATTCTTTGTCAGAAAATATAGAATCTATTGGATCACCTAGGAAACCAGTATCACAACAAATTTCTTTAATTCTGTTTTCATCTCCTGGTTTATATTCTCTTATTATAACTTCTAAGTCATCCATTTTTTATGGAATATACTAATTATTTTTAAACTTTTCTACTTTTACTACTTACTAGTTATTAAAAGCGAAAGCTTTATATAGGACCTATTCCTACTACCTAGTAATAACAATAAACAGGGGGTTGTTTATGTTCGATAAAACCATACCAAAGATAATTAGTAAATTGTCTCAAAGAAAGCTTAAAACCCTTCAGCATGAGTCTGGATTGTTTTCTGCTTCGAAAAGCACAGAAACAGGCTACAATAAAGCCTGGATACGTGACAATATATACGAAGCACTAGGTCTAGAGCATACTAAGGATTTTGAGGCGGTAAAAAGAGCATATTCAGCTATGTTTGATATATTGTTAAAACACGAATACAAAATTGATCACGCTATTAAAGAAAAACCCCAGCATAAGTATCAGTATATTCATGCGCGTTACTGCCCACAAACATTAAATGAATTTCATGACGATTGGGGCAACAAGCAGAATGATGCTGTTGGGGCTTTCTTATTCAAAGCAGCTGATCTTTTGAATAAAGGTATTATGGTTATAAGGAACAAGAATGATCTGAGAATGCTTCAGAAACTTGTTCATTATTTAGGCTCAGTTGAATACTGGAACGACAAAGACAACGGAATGTGGGAGGAAACTGAGGAAGTACATGCATCTTCAATTGGTGCGTGTGTTGCAGGATTAAAAGAAATTTGCAGATATGTCGATGTGCCAGATGAACTAATAAAAAAAGGCCAGAACGCCCTTAATGGGTTATTACCCAGGGAATCTGAGACAAAAAAAACTGATCTGGCATTATTGTCATTAATATATCCCTATAATATCGCGTCTGATGAACAAAGAGACCAAATACTTCATAACATTGAAGCGGAATTGGTCAGAGAAAAAGGCGTTATCAGATATGAAGGGGATAAATATTATAATCAGCACGGCGAAGCTGAATGGACTTTTGGTTTTCCATGGCTTGCAAAAATTTACAAGGATCTGGGAAACATGAAAAAGTTCAATTATTATCTTAAGAAATCACATCAGAGCATTAACTGGAAGGGAGAACTTCCAGAATTATATTTTGCAAACACAAACAAACACAACACAAATAGTCCGCTTGGATGGTCACAGGCCATGTATCTGGCGGCTGTTAGCTGAGGTGGTCAAAATAAAACTTGAAAACATTACTAAAAAAACACTAATCAAGAAAAAAGATATGAAGGAAACTCCAGAGTATATTTTGGATATGCTTTACACTTAAAGCTCATTTTCATGAAGGGGACACTCTTTTCTTCTTTTACCCCCTCGTCCTCTTCATGATTTTTTCTAACCATAAATTATATATAATACAAAAACATCAATTTTGTTTATGAAAGATTTATATTTATTCAAAGAAATAAACAAGAATGATGTTGAAAAAGCAGGTGTTAAAGGAGCTTATCTTGGGGAGCTATATAACAATGGCTTTTCTGTTCCTGTTGGATTTATAATAAGTCCAGATGCTTTTGAGAATTTTCTAAAAGACAATAATATAAAAGACAAAATAAAAAATCTTCTTTCTGTTATAAGCACTGATGATAAAGACAAGCTTCAGAAAATAGTTAATGAAATACAAAAGCTTATAGTTACAACAAAAATTGGAGAAGGGTTAAAAACCAAGATAATAGAGGCATACCAAAGCCTTGATGTTAAAGAAGGAGAGGATGTTAATAAGCTTCTTGACTCTAAAGATGTGCTTGTTGCCGTTAGAAGCTCATCTGTATTAGAAGGAGATGGTTTGCACGCTACTTTTTTGAATATTAATGGAGTTGAGAGATTAATAAAAATGATCCAAGCATGCTGGGCATCATTGTTTACAGCAAGAGCTGTTTCTCACAGAGAAGATAAGGAGATTAATCATCTTGAGAACGGAATAGCTGTTATTGTGCAGAAGATGATTGATATAAGAAAATCTGGATTTATTTTCACAACAAACCCAAAAAACAACAATGAGGTTGTTGTTAAATCATATTTTGGGGTGATTGATTCTCTTACATCAATTGAGATGAACTCAGACAAACACGTTTTTAAGAAGGATACATTTGAGATGGTGGAAGAGGAGATAAAAAGACAGGAGTTTAGATATATTCTGGATGAAGAGACAGGAAAAACAGAGAAAGAAGATCTTGGAGATGTTGGTTCAAATGAAGTTTTAGAGATTAAGGATATAAAAGAATTAGTAAGACAAGGGAAAAAAATAGAATCCTTGTTTGGAGAACCAATGGAAGTTCAATGGGGATATGAAGACAAATTCTATTTTATGCAATTAAAGCCAACTCATAATGTGGGGGTTGAGGTAGAACAAGAAGTCGAGGTTGAGACATATGAAACAGAGCCTCAAGAAGAACAACAACCATATGAAGGGCAACCAGTACAGGAACAGCCAGCTGATGATGCAATAGAAATAGAGGTGGTTGAGGAAAAAATAACAGGACCCGATATAAGCGCTTATGAAGAATATGAGATAATAGAAGAGTCAGAAGAAGCACCAAAAGAAGAATATGAACAAGAACTCAAACAAGAGGAAGAACCAGAACATATTGAGGAGCCTGATGTAATACTGACTGAGGTAGAAGAGGATATAAAAACATATGATGAAGAAATTCCTGAAGAACAAGATCCAATAGAAAATAAAAAAGATCTGTTTGATAAGATAATATTTGCAGCTGGAAGTACAATAATTGCGTGCGATACTGCAATAAGCTTAGCATTAAGAAAAAAATATTTTGAAAGATTTGGGAAAACAGCTCCTAATAATCTTCACCAAGCATTGGAAGAGTTGAAAGAATCAATTGAGATTCCATTGGAAGATGCAATAAAAAGAGTGCACGAATTAAGAAACAGATACTTAAAAGAGCAGAAAGCTGCTTCAGAAGACATCAAGTTTGCATTAGATACTGTAAAAAAATTCTTGGAGGAGTTTTAAATGATAGAAAAATTAAAAAAATTAGGAATTGTTTTAACAATCGCTATTCTTTTTACAATATTTATATTTAGCTTAACAAGCGCAATATACCCAAAACCAGAGTATGATGATTTTTGCGAATTTTCAGCAAAAATAGCACAGCCTTTAGATAGAGAGAAGTGTGGAGAGATTCTTCCAGAAGAAATTAACTGCAGAGGACCTGTTGAATATACCTATGGTGAAGATGGCTGTCCTATAGAAGCAAGCTGCAATTCATGCTATGAAGGATATGAAACAGCACAGGAAAAGTATAATCTTGTGTTATTCTTAGTATCTTCAATTGTTGGTGTGATGGCAATATTGTTTGGATTGTTCTATGATAAAAAAGGAGCATTCTGGGGATTAGCTAAAGCAGGATTCCTGATAGGCGGATTAATAAGCTTGTTTGTAGGAACAGGAATATACTATGATGACATGGCAAGATACCTAAAACCATTGGTTATCTTCCTAGAACTGTTCATAGTGTTGCTGGTGACTTATAGAGTTATTAAAAAATGAAGTATGTTGTAGTTGAATCAAGACTAAAAACAGATAAATCTAGATCATATCTATGGAATAAAATAAACTCACCTAAAAAAATAATAAAAATCGAGAACTTTGATAAAAACTCAAAAATAAAAAAGATTTCTGATAACAATTATGAGGTAATATCCAAAAAAGATGTTATCTTAATGAGCTTTATTCCGAAGAAAGGTGCTAATTTAGTTTTTGTTGGAAAAAGAAATTATCCTTTAACCTGGTTTGAGATTAGAGGAAAAACAATTGTCCATGGTGAATACAAAAAAATTAGTGGAATGAGCAAAAAAAATTTTGAAAAAGAGATAAAATGGCTGAAGAGGCATTTTATGGAAGAATTAATGGAAATAGCTAAGTAAATTATTTTATTTAGGATTACAAAGATTGAACAGAACATCATAGCTCTTGACAACGTCTTTTTCATCTACAAAAAAGAGTAGTTCAGGCAAACAGCTCATTGTCTCAACCATGTTTATGTCATGAAGCATCAGCTCTGTTGATAAAACAGAGATGATTCCTGGTGTTTTTCTGGCCTCATCAGAAAGATGTATGTTTATTTCTGCAAGATTGTTCTGCACATAGCTTACTGAATCTTTTGGGAACAAATTAAGTATCTTTTCCCTGTTCTTGTCATTAATCAGGAGCTTAATTGACTGCTCTCCCTGCATTATTAAAAGAAGCTCTCCCCTGTCATAATCCACCATATTGAATGTTTTCTGCACAAGCTCTTGGGTTTTTCTGTTTTTTCTTAATGTTATATTCACAATATTTGATGTTATTCTTATTCCTTTAGATATAGCAATAATTTTTTTCGCTGTTTCATATTTCTTTTCTAGCGGTTGCTCTTCCTTATATCTTCTAATTGCGCTGATAACAGCGTCTGATGTTGTGCTTAATTTATGCTTTTTTATAAAATACATAGAAAGATTCTTCATGCTGGCAAATCCTTTATCTAATGCTCTTCTTGCAATTACATCATCTTCAATCAGCTTCCACACTGTCTTGGCTATTGAGGTCATAAATGACAGTATGTTGCCATAATATATAAATTTTGTGGTAATATTGCCATTAGCTTTATAAATAAAACATACTCAACATACCTATCCTTTTTTAAGGTGTTAAAATGATTAGCAAAGACATAAGAAACATTTGGGGAATAATTCTTTTAGTGTTGCTAGTCTAAAGGCTTTCTGATTTTCTGGAAAGCCATTTATTAAAATCAAGATATGAAAATATAAGAGGAAAAGAAAATGCAGGGAAATGGAGAAACTAATGGAAGTGAATATATGAATAAATTTATCCAAAAGTTATATTCTTACAAAGTGGCTCAGCACCCTGAATTAGATTCAGTTACTAATGACAATCTGGAGGCAATCTCTACAGGGCTTACAGCAGATGATACGCCTAAAAATGTGGAGGACAATATTGTCAGATCATTTGTTGAATACTTTACGAATGCAGCATCTAAATTAGCACCCAAAAATGGAAGTGGTGTGACTACAGAAGAACAAGGTCTTAGAATGGCACTGACATCTTTTGGAAGTCTTGATCCTGTCCTTATCAAGGCAGTTGAACTGGCACAAAGAGGTAGATATGATTCAGCCATAAACACGCTGGATACAGCCATTGCACAATTAAATGCCAATCAATATCACAGAAAAGGGGATTTTGCAATGCAAAGAGTTAATCCACGGCACTGAATATTTTTTTCTTTTTCTTTATTTTTTTCAAAATGCTTAAAAATCGAAGATCTTTAAAAATCACAGATTTTTGAGACGCAAAGAAATATCTTGCATTTCGTGTGCCAGAAATTCCATAGAAATTTCTTTGCACTAGAAAAGCAGAGTTTTTCTCAGTGTTTTTGGCACCCTAAAAATATGGATTATATTTTTATAGTAAAAACTACGAACGGTTGGAAGCTATGCTTACAACTTACGAACGTAGTAAGTTAATTAGTGAGTATGTATTTATTTTCCTTATGGAAAATAAAGGAAAAGTATTTAAATTGAATTCTGTTTCTTTGAGCTATGAAAAGAGGGCGTCCAATTAAATCAGAAATAAGACAGAATATGATTGAGGTAGTTTATTTTCTGAAAAAAGCTTATGGCTATGAGATATTCAAAGTTTATAGTGCAGTGTATCCAAGAGCAACTCTTCGTTCAATGTATTACAACCTAAAGAAAGGTGTTGAGTTAGAAGAATTTAAAATAGAGAAGATAGCTTCTGAGAAAGGGGATTATAGCTGGGGAAGTGAGGCAGAAAAAAAGTATTATACTCTTGGAAGAAGAGCAAAGCCAAAACCAGACATAAGAGTTAAAAAATATTTAGATAAGAAGAAAAAGTGATTAAGTTTCACAGAATTGTGGGCTGTTGGAGTACTTTGTCTGACTTTACACTAAAAATTTGCAAAGCAAATTTTGGTGTGCCAAAAAATCTTTGATTTTTGAGCATGTCAGACTTCGCTTACAAACACTAAGAAAAGCAAGGAGTTTCTGGTGCACTAAGCAATTTGTAAAACAAATTGCTGGTGTCCTAAAAACCTTAGTTTTTATGATGCCAGAAACTTTGTTTCTGAGCATGGCGAAAGATTTGGGGCTTGTAGCTCAATCCGGCTAGAGCGTCGCGTTCGCATCGCGGAGGCTGCGGGTTCAAATCCCGCCGAGTCCATAAATAATTAAAGTTTATTTATCATTAAACAAACCTGTGCTTAGATACCTTTCTCCTGTATCTGGCAATATTACAAGCAGATGTTTATCCTCACCTTTTCCTTTTGCTACCTGCAAGGCTGCATACACTGCTGCTCCTGATGAAATCCCTAACAAAATCCCTTCTTCTCTCGCCATGCTTCTTGCTGTCTCTTTCGCGTTTTCATTACTTACCTGGATAATCCTGTCATAAATTTCTGTGTCCAGAATTTCCGGCACAAACCCAGCACCTATTCCCTGGATTGCATGCTTTCCAGGAATGCCTCCTGAAAGCACAGGAGAGTTTTCTGGCTCAACAGCATAGATCTTTATATCAGGAAAATTCTGTTTTAGAACTTTGCCTACTCCTGTTATTGTCCCTCCAGTGCCTATACCTGAAACAAAATAATCCAACCCAGTGTCTTTGAATGCTTCCACTATTTCAGGGCCTGTTGTTGTTTCATGTATAAATGGATTAGCTGGATTTTTGAATTGTTGTGGCATAAAATAACCATGCTTTTGTGCAAGTTCCTCTGCTCTTTTAATACTACCAGTCATCCCTGGTCCTTCTTCTGGTTTCACTAAGACTAGCTCTGCCCCATAAGCACTGAGCATGTCTCTTCTTTCCTGTGACATGGTTTCCGGCATTGTAAGAACAAGGTTATAACCTCTTTGTGCTGCAATAAATGCCAGCGCAATCCCTGTGTTTCCTGAAGTCGGTTCTATAATTGTGTTTCCTGGTTTTAAAAATCCTTTTTCTTCTGCATCTTTTATCATACTTAAACCGATTCTGTCCTTAACACTACCTGCAGGATTATAATATTCTAATTTACCCCAGATTGTTGCTGATTCATCTTCAACAATCTTATTAAGTTTTACAATAGGTGTGTCACCAATTAACTCAGTTATGTTGTTTACTTTTTTTACCATTTTTATACCTCCTTCTGTTTCTTTATTAATTTTGGATGTTCCGAGATAAATACTGTTGTATAATCTGGAATATCTTCCTCAATCCATGAATTTGCCCCTATGCTGACATGATCCCCAATAGATACACCACCTAGAATTTTTGCCCCGACACCTATAACAACATTATTTCCAATTGTTGGATGCCTTTTATATCCTTTTTTTAATGTTCCACCTTCATCTTTTTCAAAATGCAGGGCTCCTAAAGTAACTCCCTGATATATACGAACATGGTTTCCAATCTCAGTTGTTTCCCCTATCACAACCCCTGTGCCATGATCTATGAAAAAATATTCTCCTACACTGGCGCCTGGATGGATATCAACCCCTGTCATGGAATGGATGCGTTCTGTAAGCTCTCTGGCATATGATGTTACTTTTAGTTTGTATAAAATGTGTGCAAATCTTTGAACCAAAATAGCGCTGAATCCTGGATAAGATCTAATAATTTCTGTATAATCTTTAGCAGCTGGATCTCCCTTATAAGCTGCCTCTAAATCTTTCTTTAGAATTTCTCTGATATCGGGCAATATGTTTAAAACCTTGTCAACAATTGCACCAATATCCTTTTCATCTGATAAATATGGCAGAATCCCATAAAAGAGTGTTTGGCCTAATTCATCAATCTTTGTTTCCAATTGTTCTTTGTTTTCAGATTTTGTAATAAACCCACAATTCCAGTAATTTGGAAAAAACAATTCTTTTAGTGTTATTAACTCTTTGAAACCATTATCTTGTTTAGGAAACTTTATACTGATATCTGTAATATAAGGCTCTTTATCCTTTTTATAAGATTGTAATAATCTTTCTATTGCATCTCCTTTATATTTATATATCATTTTTATCCTCCTTCTTTAAGTCTCTATTCTGAATTTATGTCATATTAAAATAATAATAAATTCTAGAAATTAAATTATAATAAGAATGTAAAAAACAATGAGGTGTTGTCTTAACAACAACATACACAGCAACATCTACAGAAATTTTTTTTACTTTGCTGTTTAATTACCATAATCATCTCTGAACATATTATATATTTAAATCTTTTCATAATTCTTAAGAAAAAAGAAATCTTGATTATTTGCAAATGCTACAATTTTTAGGAACAGTTTTGTCAATTTTTTTGTGTAGATTGCACAATGTTTTAGTGCCTCTTAGTTTTGCGCACAGATCATAAATATAAGCAGCAAAATTATCTTTGTTTTTGAATATCATACTTGTTGTTTTCTTTATTTTTTCAAGCTCCTGTTTGTTGAATTTTAATTTAGTTGCTCTTTTTGATTTCATATACTGCGAAACAGCTGCTTCTGTTATGCCGAAAATCTTTGCAACCTCTTTTTGAGTTGTTTTGAAATCTTTAACAAAGATTCTAGCAATCTCTCTACGTAAAGCTGGCAGTAAATACCAAACTTCTATTTCCTGAGGCATGATTTTTGTCATAGTAATAAAAAAAATAAAATTAAAAAAACTCTTTTTTTAGTAAAGCTTTTTCTAAACTCCATTTTCCTGCTCCATACAGCATAAACATTAGGAATGATACTGTGAACAGCAATGGTAATTCTCCTCCATTACCTAATGGATTCCATCCCTGTGGGAAATGAACTGTTGCTAAGGCCCATAGCATTACTATTGCTCCACCCAATGCAGATAGTCTTGTGAAGAACCCAAATAAAATTCCCAATCCACCAACTAATTCTACAAAGGATACAAGAAATGCTATCCATACAGGAAATCCAAATATTCCTGCAAATCCTGCTACATTTCCATCTCCTATTAATCCAAATTTTTGAGCGCCATGTAGAGCAAACATTAGTCCTACAACAACTCTGAATAAGAAATAGAATTTTTCAGCGTAGTTTTTTTGTAATTTTTCAAACATTTTATATCACCTTTTTAAGTAATTAACAATAGTTAATTATAGGATGTATTTAAATTTTTCGGGTTCAATAAGAAAATAATCCCTAATTCATATAGTATGATATAGCGAAGCTTTATAAATGATAAACATCATATAGTATAAATATAATCAGAAAAGGGGAGTTATTATAGAGAATTTCGATAAATGATCATTAGATATTAATCTGATATTCATGAGATTTTCAAAAAAAAGATTAGTAGCAATTAGTCTGATTACCCTTTTGATACTTCTTCCTATTTCATTTGCAGTAGAGCATAATCAATTTGTTGGACAGTATGATATTGAGTATGATGATAATGGAAACATAATAGAAGATAATCAGCATCACTATGAATATGATGGCTTTAATCAATTAGCAAGAATAAGAGTAGATAATTCTTCTGGTGATGTTTTGGTTGAATATTCATATGATCAAGATGGAAGAAGGATAAAAAAGATTGTTTATACAGATAATGGACCTGTTACTACATATTATATTGATGAGAATTTTCTCAAGGTTGTGAATTCTTCTGGGGAATATGAGGAAGTATATTATTATGCAGCTAACCAGTTAGTTGGTAAAAAAGATTCAGATGGTTCATTGAATTTTTTTCACTCTGATCATCTTGGAAGCACAGATTTAGTTACAGATGAGAATGGGGAAAAAGTTTCTGAAACAAAATATATGCCTTTTGGAGAAGTTCTATTGGGTGGAGAGAGTAGATTTGGATTTACTGGCCAAGAAGATGACAAGGAAGCTGATTTGATGTATTATGGAGCTAGATATTATGATCCATCATTAAGAAGATTCACACAGCCTGATATGGTTATAATGGATGTGTATGATCCGCAGAATCTGAATAGGTATGCATATGCATTGAACAATCCTTTGAAATACACTGATCCTACAGGCCACTTTGCCTGTTTTGGTTTATGTATAGGTGCCTTAATGGCTCTTACATATCTTATGACATATGTGGCCTCTACTGCCTCAATTTGGGGACCACCACTCCAAGCTTATGTTGTTACTCAAGCTTCTGAGGATATTGATACGGCCAGAAGTAATCCAACATTTACAAATCTTGCTTTTGCAGGACTTGGGATATATGATTCATTATCACCAGGAATACCAGAAGGAAAAATAGGCAGAGGGATGTTATCTGCTGGAAGAAAGGGATTCACTAAAGTGAATAGTTTTCTGAGACATTCGGATGAAGTTAAAAAAATACCAATAAGTAAGTTATATGGTCATGAGACAACCCTTCCTGCAGATCTATTTAGAAAAGGAGCTAAAACACATAATAATATTCCAATAGATGTTACCCAATATGGAGATAAATACATCATAAATGATGGTGTTGGTAGATCTATGAGAGCACAAGCTAATGGAGAAAAATTTGTTTATGCTAAAGTATCAAGAGGTGCTTATTCAAGCGTCGATGACCTTAAAGTTATGGCATCTGTGGGAGATGTATTTGCAAAATCAGAATTAAAATATTTTACCAATCCATATTTAAAAATTGATAGCAATGAAAGGGCGTTAAGACTAATGTTTTCACCATGGATATAAGTAAAGAAAAAACAAAAAGATTTGAAGAGTTTTTGTTAGATTTTAATAGAATCTTGAACACAAAAAAAGAACCATTAACATTTAATGATTTCCTTGATTCATTTGGAAAAAACTTTTTACAAAAAAAACCTCCAAAAGATCTTAGGAAAGCAATAAAATTTACATCTCTGAATAAAGAAGATGTTTTTGTGATTGAAGAATATCTAAAAGAAAATAATAATATTTGGTTTACTCAGCATTTTTATACATTATTTTCTGTTACAAAAACAAAGATTTCAACTGAAACAATGAAGTATTTAGTTAAGAAAGCAGAAGAGCTGAGAATGAATCCACATGAAACAGTATCTCTATGTTATTATATTGCAAGCTTGAAAATTAATGGATATTGTGGTTTTTTCAAGAAAATAATTGATTCATTTGTTGAAGATAAAAATTATCTGGCAGGAGATGTAGCACAAGCAGCTGCCGCCCTGAATTGCACAGAATGTGATGATTCAATAAAAAGTATCCTAAAATCAGATGATAAAAATCCAAGAGCATTGTTTTTTGCAAAAGATGCATTAAAAATGTTAGACAAAAATGACTAAAACAAAAATGAGTAAAACACTTGTACTCTTTGTAATAGGTTTAGTTATGTTTAGCAATATTGCTTTTGCAAGAAGTAATGATATTGATGAGCCTAGAAGTGAGGAAAGTAGAGCTGAATTAGCCAATCTTGTTGATGTTGAAATAACAACTGATTCAAATATGGCCAAGGATACAGAGGATGTACCTGATGTTGCTACTGCTCAGCTTGGTGTTGTGAGTAATTCTATTATGACCATGTCTATAGACTCTTCAGAAGAATCTTCGCAGAATCCTAACCTAAATCAGAATTCCATAAATGAGATGTTTAAGATTGATGGAAAATATGAATCAAACCTTTTTACAGGCTCGGCAAGTTATTCATATTCAATACAGGTTCCAACAGGTGTAAATGCTGTACAACCAAGAATAACACTTAGTTATAATCACCACAGCACAAATTCAATCTCTGATATGCTGGGAACTGGCTGGTCTCTAAATACAAATTATATAGAAAGAGACATTAACTATACAAGAGATAGTATTTCAGATGATTTCTTTAAATTAAGAATGGGTGGGGTAAGCTCAAAATTAGTTTATGATGCTTCAGAAGATAAATATCACACAAAGCAAGAGAGTTATATCTCAATTGAAAAAGTTTCTGGAGCACCAAACACAAATGGAGATTACTGGGTTGTAAAAACAAAGGATGGCACAAGATATAAGTTTGGGCATAACATAGCTTCAGAGCTTGTTTCCAACACAGAGAGCTATACATCCAAATGGAGCCTTGACTCAGTCACTGACACCCACGGGAATGAGATTGTGTATAATTATATTGAAAATCCTTCTCCAGAAATAGGCACAGTTTATCTTGATAGTATAACTTATAACAACGGCACCAATGAAATAATTTTTGAATACTCTGATCCTTCATTCTCACCAAGAAGCACAATTTTCTATCAGGGATATGAGATACAAAGATCTAGTATGTTAGAAAGAATACTTGTTAAACATAATGATGAGTTGGTAAGAAAATATGAGATGGAATATACTTATGCTCCAACTCTTGAATCTCCAACAACAACAAAGAAATTTTTATGGAAAATAAATGAATTTGGGAGTGACGGATCTTCATTAGCATCAACAACCACATTTAATTATAATCCAATAGAGAGTGGCTGGGAAACTGATGGTAATTGGGTTGTTCCATGGGAAGATGTAATGTATTTTGGTTCAAATAAAGATGAAGGAGTAAGGTTTATGGATATTGAAGGGAATGGTCCTGTTGATATTATAAAAGCAAAGAGCACAGCCACAATAAATCTTATTGAAAATGAAGGAGAGGGTTGGAGTGATGATTTCTCTACTGGTTTCGATTTGGTTCCAGGTGGATTTGTTGATGAGCATAACAGAGATAGAGGTGTTAGGCTTGTTGATGTAAACGGAGACGGCAAAACAGATCTTTTACAGTCACTTTCAGGAGATGCAACAATTCAATTGTTAAAAATAAACACAGGCACTAATACTTTTATTGAACAGCCACATAATCTTCCAGCTGGTCTGAGCTTTGTATGGTCTGTTGCACCTGATATATGCTCTCCAGCTAGCTGTGCGGAAGGCTGGACAGATGAAGGGATTACTTGCAATAATGATAATTATTGCGAACGAGAATGCTCACTAAGTTATCGAATATGTGGAAACAGCTGGACAGAGGTTTTTGATGATTCCGGAGATGGATATGATAATGATAATGAAGAAGAGTATGATAGTACTGCTAATTATCATGCTTCTTCAACCACAAATTGTTATAAATATTTTGTTGATACACCTAATTATGTTGATATAGGTATAAATGGGGATGATTGTTATGTTGATGAAGATGAGGATGGAGATTCTGTGTTTATAGCTGGTCTAGAAGGTGATTATTCTGATAATTCATGGCTTAGCACAGTTCCACCTTTGAACAGTCAGGAAGGATGGTATGGGGTGCTCCCAGATCCTTTTAATGGTGCTGATTTTAGGCGTAGCTATCTGCTTGCACACCAATTTTCTTCAAATGATTTTGATAGTGGTGATTCAGATGCATTTGAGGATGATGATGAGTATATATACTGTGCACCTAATGAGGCATCATGTGCTTTCTCTAATCTGGACAGGCCATGCGGTTATGGGTGCTATCAGGAAGGAACAGAGGCCTATGTCCAGTCAGGCTATTATTGGGATCCTGGAAATGACTTTGGCTGGCTGGAAATTATAGCACTTGATGATGAATGTGATGAGGAGGTTGTCAATGAAAATGATGCAGAAGATATAAGACTTGTAGTTTATACAACAACCTCAACTCCACAAACAGATTCATACACCAATTATTGTAACAGAGCAATAACACACAATGATCTTGGGGTAAGGCTCACTGATATAAATGGAGATGGTAAGGTAGATATTTTAGAGGGAAAACATAACAGCAGAAGAACTTGGATAAACACAGGGGATGGTTTTGTAGAGGATGCTGATTGGATGATTCCAACAGATGCTTACTTCATCACAAGCGATAATAAAGATAGAGGAATAAGAATTGCTGATATTAATGCTGATGGGCTTGTTGATATTATAAAAGGAACAATATCAGGGAAAAATATATGGTTGAATAATGGCAATGGTTGGGTTGAAAGAAACACATTTGTAATCCCATCAGGGTCTGAATTTATAGATAATAATAATATACCAAGACCTGTTGTTTTAGCTGATGTAAATGGAGATGGATTTGTTGATATTCTTAAATCAGATGGTTTAACAACACAAACATGGCTGAACAACAATGGGGGTTGGGGTTCCATAAATACATGGGATCCTCCAACTGGTGTGAATTTCTCTAGTTATGGATCTAAAATCGCAGATGTAAATAGTGATGGACTGCCTGACTTGGTAAAAGCAAAAGACTCTAGTGATAGGGAAACATGGATTAAATCAGGCTCAAAGGCTTATTTATTAAGCAGTGTAGAAAACAAATTCGGCGGAACAATCACAATAGATTACAAAAGGATACCATTATTGGATAACACTGGAATTGATAGTGTGTCTGATCTTGGATTCAGTGGTTGGGTTGTAGATTCTGTTACTTATCACAATGGAATAAGTGGAAGCCATAATGTTACTGCAACCACAACCTATGATTATGCAGATGGTTATTTTGATCCAGATGAGAGAGAATTCAGAGGATTTAATTATGCAAAAGAGATACTTCCAGATGGAACAATAAGGGAGCATTGGTATAATCAAGGAGATGACTTGGCATCTCTCGAATATGAAACAAAGATTAAAGATTCTGGTGAAAATCTGCTGCAAAAGATTGAATATGGTTGGAGCTCAGAAAATAATAATGGTTATTACTCAATAAATCTGAATGAAATGACAACACATCTTTTTAATGGAGAAAATTCAAAAACAACAACAATTGAGTATCAATACGATGATTATGGAAATCTAGTAACAACATCTTATTTAGGAGATATTTTTATTACAGGTGATGAAAGATATCAGGTTGCAGAATATGTCTATAATACAGATTTATGGATTATGGATAAACCAAAACGGACTTATTTATATGGATATGATGGAATAATAATTAGAGATAGGATATTTTATTATGATGACCAGGCATATGGTGGTTCTCCTATACATGGTGATATAACACAAATAAGTGAATTGTATAGTGCAGGGACTAATCCAACAACTTATTACACATATGATGATTATGGAAACATAATAACTGAAACAGATCCAAATGAACATACTACAACACTTGGTTATGATGCAACAAACACATATGTTTCTGCTGTTACAAATTATTTAGGACACACAACAACTACTGAATATGATGCTGGAACAGGGAATAAACTTTCTATAACAGATCCAAATGGTTATGTTATAAACTATGAATATGATGTGTTTGGAAGAAAAATAAAAGATATATTGCCAAATGATGATGAATCCTTCCCTACAAAAACATATGAATATACTATAGATGGAAGTGCTCCTGAAAAAGTAAAGATAATGCAGAGAGAGGACACAGGATGGGTTGAGACATACGACACTCTTTATTTTTATGATGGTTTTGGAAATCTGATCCAAACAAAAAAAGAAGCAATAAATAGCAACAGAGTAGTTGTGAATACCTATTATGATAATCTGTTCAGGAAACACATGCAAAGCGACCCTTTTATTGCAATAACAGACCAGAATTATGATCCAGAATCATATGATGTTGGTAATATAACTTATTCTTATGATAAATTGAACAGGGTTGTGAATATTGAAAATCAAGATTCCTCAAGTAAACAATTTGTTTATGATCTCTGGATCATACAAAACTATGATGAAAACAATGATAGAAAGGACTACATAAAAGATGCTCACAACAATATTGTGGGGGTGAAGGAATACAATGGGGATGAGATTTATACAACAAGCTATGAGTTTAATGCAGATAATCAACTAGTTTCAATAATTGATAATCAAGGAAATGAGATAACTTATGTTTATGATACATTAGGCAGAAAAACCAATTTATTTGATCCTGATATTGGAACCTTGGAGTATGAATATGATTCTGCAGGAAATCTGATAACTCAAACAGATAATGAAAATGTTGTGAGTATGGAATATGATGACTTGAACAGACTTACAAGAAAAACATCTGGAGATGCTGAAATAACCTATGAATATGATAATGAAACAATAGGAGAACTTTACAGAGTAATAACACCTGACATGATTGTTAATTATGAATATGATGAAAGGCTTAGAAAAACAAGAGAAACAAAAGAGATTGATGGGATGTTATTTGTAACAGAATGGACATATGACTCATTAAGCAGAATAATCACAAAGATGCTTCCCAATAATGAAATCATAAATTATAATTACAATAATGCTGGGGCCTTAGTTTCAGTATCAGAGGTTGTGGATAATATTTATTACAATGAGATGATGCAGCCAACAAACATTTATTATTCAAATTCATTGAATACATTAAAAGAATATGATTCTCTGCATCATCTGTCTAATATAACAACAAATAACTTACAAGATCTGCATTTTGAGTATGATGGAATTGGAAATGTTGTTCAGATAGTAGATAATGAGAAAAACTTAATACAGGATTTCCAATATGATGATCTTAATAGATTGATTTTTGCAGGATCATATGGTGTTAATGAAACAAACTACACTGCAGATTATTCATATGACAGCATTGGAAACCTATTAAATGTTGTTTTACCATTTAATAACCTAACATTCCTGTATGGTGAGGATTCACCTGTTCATGCACCTTCAGAAGTTATGGCTACAACAAATAATCTGAACAATGCACCATTCCTCGAAACAATAAACAATATCACAATTGATGAAACAGAATTAATCATTATAGAAGCAAATGCTTCAGATCCAGACAATGATGAATTATTCTATTCCATAAATGACTCAAGATTTACACAAGCAGATAATATGTTCAGCTGGCAAACAGATTATGAAGATGAAGGGTATTATGATGTAGCTGTAACAATCTCTGATGGAGAATATAATTCTTCACAAGAATTAACAATCACAATAAACAACCTTAACAGAGCTCCAGAACTATCACCAATTGAAGATATAATTATAAATGAAACAGATGTTGTAACAATAATAACAACAGGAACTGATCCTGACAATGATTCTTTAACATATTCAATTAATGATTCAAGATTCAATCAAACAGATAATATATTCACTTGGCAAACAGATTATGAAGGCGAAGGAAGTTATGTATTCACAATAACAATTAGTGATGGTTACCTAAACAACTCACAAGAGGTTGAGGTTACAGTGCTGAACCTAAACAGAGCACCAGAA
>JABMPP010000033.1 GCA_013202955.1 Candidatus Woesearchaeota archaeon
ATCTTTGGATCTGATGCAAAAGAAGTAGATGAAAAATTATTAGCTGATAGAACTTTTATTGCATGTGACACTGGATTGATTTCTCAGGAATTAGAAGTCAAAATTGCTGAGCTAGAAAGATCTGGTGTTAGAAGGAAAGATTCAGCAGCTTATTATGCTGGAACTCTAAGGGCAATTGCTGGTAAATTAGAATCTGGGATGACTGGAAATGAGATGTATAACCAAGTTGCTGGTCCAAGAAGCTTCACAGAAGGACTGAAGAATGATTTAGCAGACAATGGATATTTTGATCTGTTAAAGCAACTAATTCAGAAAACAGTGAAAGGATGTAAATAAAATTTTTTATTTTTTTAACCAATAAGTTTATAAACAATTCATTCATCCCATAGTTTACCAGTGACTGATGAAGGTACTATGTGCCTGAGAGAGGTTTCAATTTCTTAATTGTTACCTACTATAATATATGAGGTGTTACAGATGGCTGAAGAAGCATCAAAAGAACTACAAAATAAAGTTTATGAAGCAATTGAAATAGCAAAAGCTAGTGGAAAGCTCAAAAAAGGAACAAATGAGGTTACAAAATCAATAGAAAGAAGCAAAGCAAAACTTGTTGTTGTTGCAAATGATATTAATCCTCCTGAGATAACAATGCATCTTCCATTACTCTCAAAAGAGAAGGGAATCCCAAGCGTTGTGGTTTCAAGCAAGGAAGAATTAGGAGCAGCAGCTGGCCTAGATGTAGGAACAGCAGCAGTTGCAATAACAGAAGAAGGAGACGCAAAAAAGATACTTAAAGAGATAACCTCTAGCCTGAAGTGATGTTAATATGGCAGAAGAAAATTCTAAAGAGGAGAAGACTGAAAAGCCTGAAGAAAAAGGCAAAAAGCCTGAAGAGGCAAAGAAAGCAGCAGTACGTTTTACTCCAGGAATTCCTGCAAGTGTAGAGGAATTAATAGGAAGAACAGGCACAAGAGGAGAAGCAATACAAGTAAGATGCAAGATTCTAGATGGCAGAGACATTAACAAAGTAATAAGAAGAAATGTAAAAGGACCTGTTCAGCTTGGTGATATATTAATGCTTAGAGAAACAGAAATCGAAGCAAGACAATTAACAAAAGGCGGAAGAGGAATGAGCTAAAATGAAATGTAGTTTTTGCGGAGAACAAATAAGACCTGGAACAGGAAAGATGTTTGTAAAAATAGATGGAAAAATACTTTATTTTTGCAGTTCAAAGTGTGACAAAAATATGTTAAAGCTCAAGAGAAAGCCAAGAAAAACAAAATGGACACAGGAGTATATCCTAGAAAAAAAGAAATCAAGGTGATAATAATGATTGAAAGAACATTAGTGTTAATCAAATCCGATGGTGTATTAAGAGGCATTGTCGGAGAAGTTATAAGAAGATTTGAGAATGCCGGTATGAAAATAGTTGGCATGAAAATGGTATGGGTTAACAAAAAGTTTGCAGAGGAGCATTATAAAATTCACTCAAAAAAGCAGTTCTTCAAAACTCTTGTTAATTATATAACAGAAGGCCCTGTTGTGGCAACTGTTATTGAGGGAGTGCATGCAGTAGATAATGTGAGAAAAATTGTTGGTTCAACCTCACCAAGCGATGCTGCTCCAGGAACAATAAGGGGAGATTATTCTCATATGAGCATGGCTCATGCTGATAAAAACAAAAAAGCAGGAAAAAATATAATTCATGCTTCAGATAAATCACAAACAGCAAAAAAAGAAATCGCATTGTGGTTTGATAAAAAGGAACTGCATACTTACAAGACAGTTCATGAAAAACATGTATTTTAGGTGATAGTAATGTCAGAAAAGATGGTTGATAAAGTAACAAGGCTTATGACTAAACAGCAGTTTATTAGAAATATTGGGATAGCAGCACATATTGATCACGGAAAAACAACTTTCTCCGATAATCTTCTTGCAGGAGCAGGAATGATGTCAGAAGAGCTTGCTGGACAACAGCTTGCATTGGATTTCCATGAAGATGAACAACAAAGAGGAATCACAATAGATTCTGCTTCTGTATCAATGGTTCACGATGTTGAGGGAAAGGAATATCTTATTAATCTTATTGACACTCCAGGCCATGTTGATTTTGGAGGAGACGTAACAAGAGCAATGAGAGCTGTTGACGGTGCAATTGTGCTTGTGGATGCTGTTGAAGGAGTGATGCCACAAACTGAAACAGTGTTAAAGCAGTCATTAAGAGAAAGAGTAAAACCAATTCTATTTATCAATAAAGTTGACAGATTAATCAAGGAATTACAATTAACACCTGAACAGATGCAGGAAAGATTCATAAAAATAATTGAAAATGTTAATAAACTTATCAAAAGCATAGCTCCTGAAGAATACAAAGAAAAATGGGGAGTGAATGTTCAGGATGGTTCTGTTGCATTTGGCTCAGCTGTGCATAACTGGGCATTATCAACAAGCTATATGAAGAAGCATGGAATAAGCTTTAAGGACATAATTGATGCTTATATTAATGATAAAAGAGATGAACTAAAGAAAAAGGCCCCATTACATATTATTGTGTTGGATGCTGTTATCAATCATCTTCCAAATCCCATTGAAGCCCAGGAATATAGAATTCCAAAGCTTTGGCACGGTGAACTGGAAAGCGAAGAAGGAAAAGCATTAATGAAATGTAATCCTAACGGCCCATTGTTCTTTGTGATAACAAAAATAGTTGTTGACAAGAATGCTGGAGAGATCTCAGCAGGAAGATTGTTCTCAGGAACAATTCATAAGGGAGACGAAGCATATATGAGCATGGGGAAAAAAAGCTTAAGAATTCAGCAGATATTTATATATAATGGAGCAAAAAGAGAGATTGTTGACAATGTTCCTTCAGGAAACATAATTGGTGTTGCTGGATTAAAGGGAACACCAGGTGAAACAATAACAAGTGGTCCAACAGAGCCTTTTGAAAAAATAACACACATTTTTGAGCCTGTTATAACAAAGGCTATTGAAGCAAAAAGACCAAGTGACCTTCCTAAATTAATTGATGTTTTAAAGACAGTGCAGAAAGAAGACCCAACAATAGAGATTGAAATAAATGAAGAAACAGGCGAACACCTAATGCATGGAATGGGTGAGTTGCATTTAGAGGTTATTGAAAACAGAATTGTAAGTGAAAAAGGTGTTGAAATTCAAACCAGCCCTCCAATTGTTGTATATAGAGAAACAATAACAAAGAATTCACCTGAAGTTGAGGGAAAAACACCTAATAAACACAATAAGTTCTTTTTCAAGGTTGAGCCTCTTGAAGATTCTATTCTAAAAGCAATTAAAGACGGAGAAATTCCTGAAATGAGGATAAAGAAAAAGGATCTTTTGCTAAGAGACAAGTTTGTTGCGTGCGGAATGGACAGCAAGACAGCACTGAAAGTAAAGGATGTTTACAAAGGAAATATTTTGATTGACGCCACAAGAGGTGTTGTTCATATAGGAGAAGTAATGGAAATGATTATGGACATGTTTGAAGATGTAATGTCAGCTGGATCAGTTGCAAGAGAGCCTTGTTTTAAGGTTAAGGTTATATTAACAGACACAAAACTTCACGAAGACGCTATTCACAGAGGACCTGCACAGGCTTATCCTGCTATAAGGGAAGGAATAAGAGGTGCAATGAATCTTGCAAGACCATTATTGTTCGAACCTCTGCAAACATTAAGATTCGAGGCTCCTGCAGAATTCATGGGAGAAATCTCAAAGTTGATATCCAATAAAAGAGGACAATTATTAGATATGCAGCAGGAAGGAGAGGAGATAACAGCCATAGGTAAATTACCTGTAGGTGAAATGTTTGGGTTGGCTTCTGATTTAAGATCTGCAACAGGCGGAAGAGGAAGCTCTTCATTAGTTGATCAGGCATTCGAAAAACTTCCCGAAGAATTGCAGAGAAAGATAATAAAAAGAATCAGAGAGAGAAAAGGATTAAAAGAAGAGGAACCAAGCTCAGAATGAAAAAATTAATTTTATTTTTACTCCTAATTCCTATAGTGTTTGCTGGGGAAGCAGAGGATATGTGTGATTATATAATAACTGAAGCAGATTCTTATGATGAAATAACTGTTCCTGGTGGAATACCCTATAATAATGAGATAATGAATGTTTATTTAATGAGTGAAGAACCTGTTGGTAGCTTTATTATTGAAGAAAAGATAGTAACTGAGTATAACTGCAGTTTAATGGATGTTCCTACTTATAATATATATGTAGAAGATGTTCAAACAATAAAAGACATCAATGATGCAGAATCACCATTAGATGAGCTTAATAATAAGATAAAAAATAAAGAGATAGTTGTTCAGGGAATAAATTTTTCAAAGAAATTCAAGTTTTTCTTTACAAAGGCAGCTATTAGAATTGGATCATGGTTTGTATAGATGGGATGTAGCTAATTTCTCTTGATTATATAAAATCATAAGATTTATAAATGAAGAGCGAATCCCTTGATTCACGGATTTACCCTCGAAAAAAGGGTTATTATATTCAATCGGAGGTGCTATTAAAGATGGCAAACAAAATACACATGAATCTTGTATTCATTGGACATGTTGATCATGGTAAATCAACCACAGTAGGTAGATTACTGTTCGATTCAGGAAATATTGATGAGCAGGCTATGAGAAAACTTAAAGAAAAAGCTGAAGAGTTAGGCAAAGGTGGATTCGAATTCGCTTTCATAATGGATAACCTAAAGGAAGAGAGAGAAAGAGGAGTCACAATTGATCTTGCTCACAAAAAGTTTGATACACCAAAATATTATTTTACAATAATAGACGCTCCAGGACACAGAGATTTCATTAAGAACATGATTACAGGAGCTTCACAAGCAGACGCAGCTGTTGTTTGCGTTGCTGCTAATGATGGAGTTATGGCACAGACAAAAGAGCATATTTTCCTTGCAAAAACACTTGGTGTCAACCAGTTAATTGTAGCTGTCAACAAGATGGATATGAAAGACTATGACCAAAAAGTGTTTGATAAGGTAAAAGCAGATGTCAGCACATTACTTAAGAGCGTTGGATACAAACCTGATGAGATTCCATTTCTACCAATTGCAGCATTAAAAGGAGACAATGTTGCCAAAAAGTCAGAAAATATGGCATGGTATACAGGTAAAACACTCTTAGAAACAATGGATGATCTAAAAGAACCAGAGAAACCAACAAATCTTCCTTTGAGATTATCTATTCAGGATGTATATAATATAACCGGAATCGGCGTTGTTCCTGTTGGAAGAGTTGAAACAGGAGTGATGAAGATTGGCGACAAAGTAACATTCATGCCAGGAAGAGAAGGCAAGGGTGTTTCTGGTGAAGTAAAAAGCATAGAGATGCATCATGAACAGATGCAGAAAGCTGAGCCAGGAGACAATGTCGGCTTCAACGTTAGAGGAATCGGAAAGAATGATATTGCAAGAGGAGATGTCTTAGGACATACTAATAATACACCAACAGTGGCTTCTGAATTCACAGCTCAGGTTGTTATTCTGAATCATCCAAGTGTTGTTACAGTGGGTTACACACCAGTGTTCCACATACATACAGCACAGGTTGCATGTCAGATAGTGGCTATTGAGAAGAAGCTAAACCCTGCTACTGGTGAAACAATAGCAGAAAACCCAGACTTTGTCAAGAACGGCGATGCAGCTATTATTAGAGTAAAGCCTGTTCAGCCTGTGGTCATTGAAAAGCAAAAAGAGATTCCACAAATGTCCAGATTTGCTGTCAGAGACTCAGGTCAAACAGTTGCTGCAGGCATGTGTATTGACCTCGTGAAGAAAGTCTAAAAACTTTCTTTTTTTATCTTTTAATTAAGATCATGGTGAACTGGGTTTATCATGGAGCACACACCCAAGAAGTGAAACAAAAAAATGCAGAAAGCAAGAATAAAGTTAGCAAGTGTAGACATTGACAAAATCAATGAGATATGTGGTAGTATAAAAGAGATTGCAGACAAAACGGGTGTGGAAATGCGTGGCCCAATACCTCTTCCTACTAAGAAATTAAAGTTAACTACTCGTAAGAGTCCGTGCGGCGATGGAAAAGCAACATGGGAAAGATACGAGATGAGAGTTCATAAAAGATTAATTGATTTAGGAATAGATGAAAGAGCATTAAGATTGGTTATGAGAGTGCATATCCCGGAAGGGTTAAATATTGAGATAGAATTACTTGATGTTTAAGATTTTCTAAGGGTTTATTTTCAAGAAAGATGAAAGATAATTCTTACCATTTTTATCTGTGACAGATACATCCCCAAGCTTATCTGCTTCTTTTATTATTAATTCAAGGGGAATATCAGGAGAAGAACGATATGCCAGATTAACTGGAACATCGCTGTGTTCTCTTACATCTCTTATTACACATAACTTGCCGTTTGGTCTTCCATTTGGAGAATCCAGAAAAACTATTTTAGGATCTTCTTCTTTTACTTTAGATATAAGAGTTTCATAATCGGGAACAATTTCAATATCTTCAGGTTTTACACCATTTAATATTAAATGTCTAAAATAAAAATCACCCAGATATGGATTTCCTTCTGCAACAATTATTCTTCCTGTCATTTCAAATCAAGGAAAATAGATTATCTTATAAAGCTTAGCGATAAATTTAAATATACTTGTTCTTAAAATATTATTATGGGATTTATGAAAGGATTGGGAATCGGATTGATTATTGCTGGATTAGCAGATTATATTGGATTGATCCCTTTTCTAGGTCCTTTGATTTATCCATTTAAGATGTGGTTCTTTATTGCTTTAGGTGCCCTGTTTTGGTACATTGGAAAGGAACGCGCATAAATTTATATATAATTAGCTTTAAACAGTTTCTTATGTATGAACTCATATCTTTAATCCTGGTTTTTCTTATTGGTATTCTGGGCAGTTTTGTTGGCTCAATGGTTGGTAGTGGAGGATTATTAATAATCCCATTTCTCATGTTTGTTGGGCTTCCTGTTCAGATTGCAGTTGCCACAAATAAATTTGCTTCATTAGGGTTATCATCTGGAGCATTTATCAGCTATTTCAGGGCAAAGAGAATACAATGGGAATATGTTGTACCTTTTATCCTGATTGGGATTGTCAGTGGATACTTGGGAGCAAATATTCTCATAAATATTGATACTGAGTTTCTTACAAAATCTGTTGGTTTCATAATATTGCTTTTTCTGCCTTTTATATTTTTCAAGAAGAATATTGGTATTAAAAAAACAAAGATAACAAAAGTAAGAAAATCAATTGGTTATGTTTTTTATTTTCTTGCTATGATATGGGGTGCTTTTTTTGGGGGTGGGGGAGGAACATTGGTTTTTTACATACTCATGATGTTTTTTGGCTTTACAATAATTGATGCCAGTGCAACAAACAAAATACCATGGTTCCTGATGTCATTATTTGCTGTTATATTATATGCAATGAATGGGCTGATTAATCTCCTTTATGGAGTTTTTCTTATAGCAGGAACTTTCATAGGAGGCTATCTGGGAGCGCGCACAGCAGTAAAAAAAGGTGACAGATGGGTAAAGACATTGTTTGTGATTATTGTGGTTGCATCTGCAGTGAAATTAATTTTCTTTTAAAGATTCCTTATTCTTTGGTAGTAAGATTTATAAACATATCATTATTCCAAAAACGAACAATGAGTGATAATATAGAAAATGATGAAGTGAATGCTCTTAAGGAATTTATTAATGGAGCAGGCTTTAATGAAAATCAGGCCGAGTTATATAACATTTTATCAAATTATGTTGATGAGTTTGAGAATGTTCATGGAATTGTTGTATCAAGAGATAAAGAATTCCCTGTAATGGCAACTCTTCCAAACAAAGATGCAAGAAAGGGATCAGTATATGTTGCTGAGGCTGATATAAGAATACTTAAAGCAGATTTCTCTGAAAAAGGGATCATAGAAATATTGATGAACAATAAAGTGTTCACAGAATATAATGATAAACTGAATGGCTCTTCTGATGATGGATTAAATGGAGTAGGTTTTCATAAGCCAAAATACCATCAAAGTCTGGATAGTGATCTTATTGGTGGAAATGATGGCATGGCAAATGATGGCCCATTAAGAGGGGTATCTTTTAATACAGGAACTGTGGATGGGCTAGCAAGCCAGTTTTATCTTCATCTTAATCCAAAATCTATAATTAATTTGGGATTTTAATTTTGAAAAATTTTATATACATGTTAACATTTCCTAACCAAGGAAATTATAGTGGGGGATGTTATAATGAAGAAACGCATGAATATTGATCAGAATGTTACAAATTTCTTGGCTGAGAATCCACAAGTCATTAATATTCTCAAAAAATTAGATACTAAAGGTCACAATATAATTAATTTGCAGATGTATTGGGCTAATGAAGACAAACAGCCAAAAATAGGTGTGTTTAACACAAAAACTAAAGAAGAAGAGATTATTTATTCTGGTGATGATGCTACTAAGGTTTATGAAGCATTAAGGGCTTTAAAGGAGCATGGAACTATGACAAGTCATGGAAATCAGGAGAATGGTTTGTATGTTGAAAGTTTTGCAATGCCTGGTGAGGTAAATGGTGATGGTATTATATCATTAGGATTTAAACCAAGCAGGTATTATAGAAATAAGCTTCAAGATTGGTTAGGTGGCATAGAACCACAGGCCTAGAATCTATTCATAAGTTCTTTTTTCATAATTTCCATTCCCTGCATCTGCAAGGGATTTTGTATACAACTTTTTTCCCCATGGGGTTATGTATTTTCCTGTCAAGCATGATACACACAATTCATTCTCAGGATAGCTTATTGATCTTACCAATCCCTCAACTGTTTGGTAAATCAAAGAATCTGCCCCAATTTCATCTGCCATCTTTTTAAGAACTTTTTTTGGAATATGACTATTTTTCATCTCTTTCTTGTATTTTGACGCAAACAATTCAGAAACACTAGACATGTCAATTCCATAAAAACAAGGAGAAACAATAGGTGGACAGCTTACTCTTAAATGAACCTCTTTTGCTCCACCCTCTTCTTTTAGGAACTTAACAATACTCTTTGAGGTTGTTCCCCTCACAACACTGTCATCAACCAATAAAACTTTTTTTCCTTCAACAACCTCTCTTAAAACACTAAATTTCCTTCTTACCCTTGCCATTCTTTCAGTTGACTCAATAAATGTTCTTCCAACAAATCTGTTTCTAACCAATCCTTCAACTGTTGGCAATCCCAACCCAAAAGCATATGCTTCTCCAGCAGGTTTTGAGCTATCTGGAACAGGAATAACAATGTAATCTTTTTTGTTTATTTTCTCTGTCTCCATTTTTGCAAGCTCTTTTCCAAGATTTGTTCTTGCCTTGTAGACTGACCTCTCATCAAACACTGAAGAAACATTTGAAAAATAAACCCATTCAAACATGCATCTTTTTGGCTCTTGCTTTTCAGCATATCTTATAATCTCTAGTTTATCATTTTTTATTATTATCATTTCTCCAGGTTGAAGAAATTTAATATCATAGAATCCAAGATTAGAAAGTGCGGCTGATTCAGAAGCGATTAATGTCATATCATCTTTTTGTGCATAACACATTGGTTTTATTCCCAATGGATCACGCACAACAACAAGACTTCCCAATGCATCTATAAAAGCAATGTTATAAGCACCATCAAATTTCTTTGATATGTTTCTAAAAATTTCTCTATAATTTGGCTTGATTTTTGTTGAGTACAATTCCCTGGCAATATAATGCATTATTATTTCGCTGTCAGTATCATAAGTAATATGGTATTCAACCTTGTTCATAAGAACATCTTTCAGTTCTGAATAATTAGCAATATTGCCGTTAAAACAAAAAGAAAACCATTTCCATTTCCTGCCATGCTTTCTTTCAAATGGCTGGGCATATGATTTCCCATCCTCACCACAAGTTGCATATCTTGTGTGTCCAATCCCCATATTTCCTGCATATTTAGTGAATATTCCATCTTGTTTTTGTGGAATACTTGATTTAAATGCTTCATTTACTGTGCCAAGACTTCTATAAGTATCTAATAAATTAGCTCTTTCATGATTATAAGTTGTGATGCCTGCGCTTAACTGGCCGCGATTCTGCATGTTCAGAAGAAGTCTGTAAAGAAAATATGGGGCTTTGCCTTCGTGCTCAGAGCCTTTTTTTATATGCACTGCTGCTACACCGCAGTTCTCTTTTACCCCCGTCATAAATTTAAGATATTATTTTTATATATAAAATTAACTGAAAACCGAATAATTTAAATAATATTATATTAATAAAAATATTAATTTCTTTTGGGGGATAATATGACAAACGTATTATTAATAGGCAATGGTGCAAGAGAGCATGCTCTTGCAGAAGCATTGGTAAAAAGTTCTAAATTATATTCATTCATGGCAGCAAATAATCCAGGGATCTCTTCTTTATCAGAAAAAATTAAGATCAGTTCTTTAAATGATTTTGACGCATTAAAAGCATTTGTTAATGAAGTTCAACCTGATTTTGCTGTTATTGGACCAGAAGCCCCTTTAGATATGGGTGTTGTTGATTTTCTTGAAGAGTTAAAAGTTCCGTCTGTTGGGCCGCATAGAGTGTTGGCAAGATTGGAAACAAGCAAAGCATTCACAAGAGATGTGATGGCAAAATACAGTGTGCCAGGCGCTCCAAGATTCAAGGTTTTTGAGGATTTAACTGAAGCCAAAGAATTTATTGAAGAGCTAGAAGGATTTGTTATTAAGCCAGACGGATTAACAGGCGGAAAAGGGGTAAAGGTTCAGGGAGATCACCTAGACACTGTTGAAGAAGCTATTGATTATTGCAAAGATGTTCTCAAAGATCACCAGTCAGTTATTGTTGAGGAAAAATTAATTGGAGAGGAATTTAGCTTACAATGCATCACTGATGGAAAAACAGTAAAAATAACACCTCCTGCCCAAGATCACAAAAGAGCGTTTGTTGATGACAAAGGCCCAAACACAGGCGGAATGGGATCTTACAGCTGTGAAGATCATTTATTGCCTTTTATAACAGATGAGCATGTTCAGCAAGCCAGAGAAATAACTGAACTAATGGCAGAAGCATTATACAAAGAAACAGGAGTGAGATACAAGGGAATAATGTATGGTGGATTTATTGTCACAAAAAACGGCGTTAAGTTAATTGAATACAATGCAAGATTCGGTGATCCAGAAGCAATGAATGTTTTGCCCATTATGAAAACAGATTTCACAAAGGTTTGTAAAGCAGTTGTTGAAGAAAGATTAGATGATTTTGAGCTGGAATTTGAAGATAAGGCAACTGTGTGCAAATATGCTGTTCCTGAAGGATATCCTTCAAATCCTGTGAAAAATGTAAAAATTGAGGTTGGTGATTCAAAGGCCAGGATATATTACGCTGCTGTTGACCAAAGAGAGGATGGGTTATACATGACTGGCTCAAGAGCTGTTGCGTTTGTTGGGATTGGAGATAATATTGCAGAAGCAGAGAAGATTGCACAGCAAGCTGTTTCTGATGTAAAGGGTCCTGTTTTCTTTAGAGAGGATATAGGAACTGAAAGGTTGCTCAACAAAAGAATTGAACATATGAAGCAATTGATATAGAATGGGAAAAGAAGCAATAAGAAAGAAACTGCAAGAGATGAGAATAGGTATTGATGAAGAGTTTGTTAGGGAGAAAAGCAAGGAAATAATGAAAAAGCTATTTGAGGATGAGGATTACAAAAAAGCTAAAACAGTGATGTTCTATGTTTCTATTGATGATGAAGTTGATACTCATGATATGATTCATGAGGCATTAAAAGAGAAAAAAGTATGCGTTCCCAAAACAAACCTTGCAACAAAAACAATTGATGCACATCATATTGAAAGCTTTAATCATCTAAGAGTTGGAAGCTTTTATATTTTAGAGCCTGAGAATGAATCAAAAGTTGATGTTTCAGATATTGATGTTATTATTGTTCCTGGTGTTGCTTTTGACAAAAAAGGAAACAGAATCGGTAGAGGAAAAGGATATTATGACAAGTTCTTAAAAGATAAACATTCCAAAAAAATAGGATTAGCGTTTGGATTCCAGATTCTAGATGAAGTTCCTGTTGAAGAGCATGATGTAGCTGTTGATAAGGTTATAAGCTAAGCTTGAAATAACAAAAAATTATAGAATAATTATTCCTTGTATCCTAAACGAACTTTTCTCATGTTTGGATGTTTTTCAAAATATAAATTAACAAAAGCTGTTGCAAACTGAGACCAAAATTGGTTATAATTCATATAATCCGGCCTTATAAGCACTTTTCCACTTGTTTCTATATTATTTTCTGTCAACTTTTCTATTATTGGAGTAGAAATCTCCCCAAGAACAATAGGAGGGGTGTTTTTATAAGGATCTGTATATGATAAAAGCACCAATTCATTCTTTTTGGTTAATCCAACTGCTCCTGTTCCTATGATCATATCTGGATTTAAACCAAGTTTGCGCGAAATAGTGGTCAGTCTGTCTGCAGTGGTAATTTCAGAAACAATAACAGAGATATCATCACCAGGTTCTGGTTTTCCACTCCCTTCCCAAGCAAGAAGAAATCCATGAGTTCCATGTTTTTCCTGATGTCCTCTAAGTCCATAACTTGTGATTATAAAATTGTCAGGATTAACATCACAATGCTTTACTTTATAATTTAAATCAGTATATTTTACCATGTGGGATTAGGATAAATATGCTCTTTTTAAAGCTAATGGGTAATAAGTACTTAATAGTGATAGGTTTTTAAATTAAAAAAATAAAAAAATATTTACTTCTTGAATGCAACCTTATAAAGTGCATACACAACAAGCAGATATGCAACAGTCCTTATCACAATCAGAAAATTCTGTAGCATTGCTTTATAGCCAAACAGTGTTGCAAGATGTGAAACACCGAAAAGTCCGAAAGCAACTCCAACAAAAAGTTCTGTTTTATTTCCGCTTTTTTTGTAACCCCAGATGCCAAGCACTAAAATTATAACACAAAGCACTAGATTTACTGCATACATTGGATCCCATATAAATGCCATTAAATATCACCCATTATTTTTTTAATTAAAGATTATATAAATATGTTTCGGAAAAATTCAAAGAATTTTTCTGAACATAGAAAACCTTTGGTTTTCGTATGTTTCGGAATTTGGTTTTAATAAATCACAACTTATAAAACAGAAAAAAATATAAACAACAGGTAAAAAGAAATCATTGGGGTTTATTATGGATATGATGCAGTCATTAAAAGATAAGGATAAAGAAGTTACAAAAGCAGCAGAGAAAGAATGGAGTAGAATAAATAATGGAATAGAACTTATTCCTTCTGAGAATTTTGTTAGCAAAGCTGTTCTGGATGCAATGGCCACTGTTTTTACCAATAAATATGCTGAAGGTTATCCACAT
>JABMPP010000034.1 GCA_013202955.1 Candidatus Woesearchaeota archaeon
GTTTCTATAATTCTTCCAACATATAATGAAGAGGGAAATATTGAAAGATTAATTAATAAGATATCAAAGATATTAGGAAATCAAAAATATGAGATAGTGATAGTGGATGATGATTCAAGAGACAAAACATCAGAAATAATAAACAAACACTCAAAATCCTCAAAGGTTGTTGGTGTGCATAGGTATGGAAAACGCGGAATATTCTCAGCAATTCTTGATGGTGTAAAAGCATGCTCAGGAGAATTCATAATGATAATGGATTCTGATTTTTCACATCCACCTGAGTTAATCCCCTATCTAATATCATACTCAAATGAATATGATGTTGTTTCTGGATCAAGATTCTTAAGAAGAAGTGGAATTGAAGCACCATTTCTAAGAAAATATGGCACAATAATGCTGAATATATTCTGTAAGATTATATTAGGATTGAAACCAAAGGACTTAACAGGAGGATTTCATATAATAAAGAAAGATAAATTTAATCAATTGAACTTTAAATATAAAACAATATGGGGAGAATTTGACATGGAGTTCTTCTGGAGAGCCTCTCAAAAAAAATTTACAATAAAAGAAGTGCCGTTTATCTATAAATTTAGAGAGGAAGGAACATCAAAATCAGAAAACTTATTAAAATATGGGTATATTTATGCTAAAAGAGCGTTACAATTAAGGTTTTTCAGATAGAAAACATGGGGGGTGTAAGGAATGTCTAAAACTGCTTTAATAACAGGTATTACTGGTCAGGATGGAGCTTATCTTGCTAAATTTTTATTAGGAAAAGGATATAAGGTTTATGGTATATATAGAAGAATATCTACCCCAAATTTCTGGAGATTACAATATTTAGGTGTTTTTGACAAAGTTACTCTTATTCCTGCAGACATGGCAGACATGTCTTCATTGCTGGAGGCTGTAACAATCTCTGAACCTGATGAGGTATACAATCTAGCAGCACAAAGCTATGTTGGAGCTTCTTTTGACCAACCATTGATGACAACAGCGATTGATGGGGTTGGTGCTATTAGCATGCTGGAAATAATAAGGCATCTGAAAAGAGATATAAAATTTTACCAAGCATCAACAAGCGAGCTATATGGCACTGTAAGAGAAACACCACAGACAGAGAACACTGTTTTCTGGCCAAATTCTCCTTATGCAGTTGCAAAACTTCTTTCTTATCATAATACTAGGATATACAGAGAAGCATATGATCTGTTTGCTTGTAATGGAATCCTATTTAACCATGAATCTCCAATAAGAGGTATTGAGTTTGTGACAAGAAAAATATCAAATTCTGTTGCAAGGATAAAACTTGGACTCCAAAAAGAGCTTGTACTTGGAAACCTTGAAGCAAGAAGAGATTGGGGATATGCTCCTGAGTTTGTTGAAGCAATGTGGAAGATACTGCAACACAATAAACCAGATGATTTTGTGTGCTCAACAGGAGAGACACACTCAGTCAAGGAGTTTGTAGAGCATGCATTTGATAATGTTAATCTTAATTATAAAGACTTTGTAAAATCAGATAAATCATTCATGAGACCTAAAGAAGTAGAACTTCTTCAAGGTGATCCAACCAAAATAAAAAAGGAATTAGGTTGGGAACCTAAAACAAAATTCAAAGAGCTTGTGAAGATAATGGTTGATGCAGACCTAGATAGATGGAAACAGCACCAGGAAGGTAAGATGTTTCCTTGGGATGCTCTTAATTATCCTGGTGAGATGAATATTCTCAAAAGAGGTCCAAAAAAGTAAGGAAGCTAAAATGAGAAAATTTATACCTGTTGCTGAACCAGTTTTGGAAGGAAATGAATTAAAATATGTAACAGAATGTGTAAAAACTGGATGGATTTCTTCTGCTGGAAAATTTGTAAAAAAGTTTGAGGAAAAATTTTCCAAATATTGTGATTGTAAATATGGTGTTGCTGTATCAAACGGAACAACAGCACTTCATCTTGCACTTGTTGCCTTAGGTATAAAAAAAGGAGATGAGGTAATAGTTCCTAATTTTACATTTGTGGCAACAGCTAACGCAGTTGTTTATGTTGGTGGAGTTCCTGTTTTTGTGGATGCTGATAAAGAGACATGGAATATTGATGTGGATAAGATTGAAGAAAAGATAACAAGTAAAACAAAAGCAATAATTCCTGTGAATATTTATGGCCATCCATGTGATATGAATAAAATAATGGATATTGCTAAAAAGCATAATCTATATGTTATTGAGGATTGTGCAGAATCTCATGGAGCAGAATATAATGGGGAAAAAACAGGGTCATTCGGAGATATATCATGCTTCAGCTTTTATGGCAACAAAATAATAACAACAGGAGAAGGAGGAATGTGTGTCACAAATAATAAAGAGCTGGCAGAAAAAATGAGCATGCTAAAAGATCATGGAATGAAGCCGGAAAGAAGATATTGGCATGAAACAATAGGATTTAATTACAGAATGACAAACATTCAGGCTGCTATTGGATTGGCACAGCTGGAAAACATAAACAAGTTTATAGAAACAAAAAGAGAAAACACAATTATTTACAATTCATTA
>JABMPP010000035.1 GCA_013202955.1 Candidatus Woesearchaeota archaeon
CAGGAGTAGTATATCTATTAGTAGAGCCACCGCCACCGCCACCGCCACCTCCTCCACCAGGAGGACTAACAGGAGGTACAGGAACATCAGGGACAGGAACAGGTTCAAAAACCTGCTCAAAAGCTAAACCATCATAAGAAGCATAAGCACTTCCATCTGCATACCATAATATAATAGCTTCATTAAATCTATCATAATATCCTGTAATAGGAAGTTTATTAGGCAATCCTTCTGGAAGCTTATCTGTATCAAAGTTATAAAACACTTGCTCATCAATATTATTCAAAAATAAGAAAGGATTGCCTGAACTTTCATTTTTTCCAAATAAGTATAAAGTTTCTTTCCCAACTAAATTAGAATGAAATCCAAGTGTAGGCGCAGTATTATTTAAATATCCAATAGGTGCAATACTATCACTCCATGCTAAACTACCATCAGTTTTTTCATACCTATAACTATAATCTCCATTACTATCCCATAACAAAACACTAGCAGGAAGCCCATAAATTTCAGGATATTCCCAAGCAAGATATCCTTCTCTTTTAATAGAATAACCTACAACAGGAGCATAATCAAAAACACCTTCTTCAAAATCAAAAGCCTTCCAAGATGTGCCTTCCCAATAAACAGTAGAATTTTGAGCTTCTATAAAATATCCTAAATTAGGATTAAAACTTTTAAACAAACCAGAAGGAGATTCTACTTGATACAATCCATCCCTATCATAACTAATATATCCTCCACTTGCATCCCAAAGAGTAACTACTCCAAACACCCCATCATAATAAGCTGTAACAGGAACAAATCCAGAAGGAATTCTAGAATAAATATTTTTAACATTACTATCAGTTGCTACAACACTTCCAGAACTATCAATAATTTTATCATAATCTCTTCCATTTCCTGAACCATAAGATTCATTACCATACCATAATACAATCTCTTCAATAAAAGGATCATGATATCCTAAAATAGGTAATTCATCAGGTAATTCATCAGGTAATCCATCTGAATAATCTTCGCCACCTTCAAAGTCAATTAGTCTTGCATCTCCTCCAATTTCATTTACATATAAAGCTCTATTTGTACCTTTTAATCCCCATAAATATTCAACATTACTTCCACTTACATCAGAAACAAGTCCTACTCTAGGAACAAAACCTTCAAATTCTCCTAAAATAGAAGTTTTTCCTCCCCAAGATATTCCTCCAAACACTCTATATCCTCCATCACCATACCATTCAATAGCTTCTCCTCTTACATCATCAGAAGGAAGACTATAACCGACAATAGGTTCAAAATTATTTGTATCATCTGAACTTGTCAATTTCAATGTAACCCAATTAACATCATCAAAATAAACCATCAACTCTGAAGCATCATGATAATAAGCTAAATTAGGATTAAAATCTCTAAACAAACCAGGAGGGGATTCAATTTCTTTCCACTTAGTTCCATCATAATTAATATATGACCCTTCTGCATTCCATAAACTAATCACATCAAAATTCTCATCATAATAAGCAGTAATAGGTTTAAAATCATCTATAATTCGCGCATAAACATCTGCTAATTCTTTTTCTTCAACATACAAGTCATTTACACCATCTCCTGTTAAAACCCCTCTATAAATCTTAACTCCATCAATATATCCCTTCCACATTCCTTTTTCACAATTATCAGAACTACATCCAATCCTTAATGGAACATCAGAATCATATGCAATATCAGAATCTGATCTAAACAAAATTAAATCTACAAGGGTATTCCAAACCTCAACTAAAAAGTTTCCCTCTTCATCTAAACGAATCTTTGTAACTCTTCCATCTGTTTCCCCCCCATTAATATAAAGTTTAACTCTTTCACTTGTTTTATTATAGGTAGCTACAACATGAGTCCACTGATCAATATTTTCATTAAAAAATCCAGAATAATTTATAGAAATTGACTCTCCATCTCTATTAAACATTGTAAAATGAATTTCATCACTATCTCCATCTTCATTTCCTAAAATCCACCCTTTCTTATTTTCCCCCTCATCATCTTCTGAAAAAGCAGAAGCAATAATACTTCCCTCCCCTGTTGGAGCTTGCTCTGGAAGAACCCAAACACTAATACTCATCCAATCTGTAATTTCAAGACTTCCACTTAATTCAACATCAATTTTATCCTCACTCCCCCCATCAAATCTATAAGCATTTCCAATATCAAATCCTCTATCTACTAATTCAGGACAATTATCTGTTGTATCAGTTGCACAAGTTCCATGATTTTCAAAATCAGTAGAATCATTTAATGGTGTTGCAGCGTCGTCAAATGATAAATCTAATTTCAAACTTACTGCTGCTTCTGGGTCTTCTGGTTCTACTGGCCCCTCAGGAATACAAGCTCCAGCGTCGCAGCCGTTTGGGCAATCGTAATCAACCCAAGTAGCAACAAAGCCCTCACAAATTCCTTCTCTTAAAAATCCATTATTTAACTCATCACTGATTATACAACCATCATTTATTGTAGCTTCTCCACCTGAAAAACTTTCCCCAATAGCAGTACCTTTCACAAAATAATCTAATCCTCCATCACTATCAGTACATTCAGCATCTACAACCTCATCAACACAAACCCCCACGTCGCAAACTTGTCCAGTCAAACAATCAACATCACTTTCACATCCAACCTCAATAACTCCTTCCCGATCAACTTCTACAAAATCAACACCATCTTCAGAAACAAAAATACTTCCATCTGCATATCCTAATACAATAGCCCTATTTACTTCATCATGATAACCAAATACTGGGAGTTCTTCTCTACGTAATCCTGGGAAATCTGCAGTATATTTATTATGAACTCCAAGAGAATCATAAGTAAGTACCCTATACACATAAAATGATTCAACAAATTTTTTATTAAATAAATAAGAAGTTTCTGTTCCACTTACATCAGATACAAATGCAACAGGTATTGAAAAAGCTTCATTATCTAAATTAGTCAAAGGATTATTAAGATTATTATTTTTCACTCCACTCCATGGCGCTCCTCCAGCTCTAGCTCGAGTTTCATTCAAAGCTACATGACGTCCTCTTGAATCAAATAACCACACACTTTCCCCTCCAATATTAAATGTATCAAATGACACTCCTGATACAGGTTTAAATCCTGCTGCTACCCAACTAGCAATAATTGTAG
>JABMPP010000036.1 GCA_013202955.1 Candidatus Woesearchaeota archaeon
AATATTCAAAGGAGCAATAGCAAAAGAGGCCAGTGAGAGATGGCCAGGAATATCAAAAACAGCCAGGATAGTGGTGTGATAATAATGAAGACTAAATTTTCAACAGCATGGAAATCCAGTAAACAACCAAGAAAGCAGAGAAAATATACACATAATGCTCCATCACACATAAAAAGTGGATTTTTAGGATCTCATCTTTCAAAAGAGCTGAAAAAGAAATATAACAAAAGATCAATAAGAGTAAAAAAAGGTGACAAAATAAAAATAATGAGAGGGAAATTCAAGGGAAAAACAGGAAAAGTTGAGAATGTTGATGTAAAAAGATCCCTTATTTATGTTGAAGGAATTCAAATCTCAAAAAAAGATGGTACAAAAACAAAGCAAGGATTTCATTCTTCTAATATGCTTATTACTGAGTTAAATCTTGATGATAAAAAAAGAGTAAACAAACTAGGAAAACAAGAGAAGAAGGAAAAGAAAAACCCTGAGAAATCAAAGATTTCTGGGGTGCCAAAAACCGGAGGTTTTTAAGCATGCCAAAAAATCATTTGAAAACATTAAATGCACCAAAGACATGGGCAATAAAAAGAAAGAAGAATGTATTTATAACTAGACCAAAACCTGGAGCACATTCATTCAAAGAAGGAATGCCTTTAAATGTTTTAATAAGAGACATTTTAGAATATACTGATACAAAAAAAGAGGTCAAACATATATTAATGAACAAGGATATTTTAGTAGACGGAAAACCAAGAAAAGATCACAGAATTCTTGTTGGATTAATGGATGTAGTATCTTTTCCAAAGAAAAAGGAACATTTAAGATTATTGTTCAATAAAAAAGGGAAAATAGATGTTGTTAAGATAAAGGAAAACGAATCCAATATTAAGATTTGCAAAATAAAGGGGAAAACTATTGTAAAAAAAGGAAAGATTCAGCTTAATCTTCATGATGGGAAAAATATATTGATTAACAAGAATGATTACAAAGTTGGTGACTCACTTGTGTTGGAACTTCCAGCATTGAAAATCAAGGAACACCTAAAATTAGAATCAAAATCAACAATATACCTTACAGGTGGAAGACATATAGCTGAAACAGGAGTTATTGAAGATATAAAAGGAGAAAATATTGTTTATAAAAGTGAATCCGGTGAAGTTTACAAAACCCTAAAAGATTATGCTTTTGTAGTAGGAAAAACAAAATCATTGATAGAATTAGAGAACAAAAATGAGTAAAGAACTAAATCCGATGAGGAATATAAAAATAGAGAAGATCACCTTAAATATAGGTGCTGGTAAAGACAGTGTTAAATTAGAAAAAGGTATGAAACTTCTTAAGAATCTCACAAACATAAATCCCATAAAAACATTCACAAACAAAAGAATTCCTGGATGGGGTTTAAGACCTGGACTTCCAATTGGATGCAAATTAACTCTTAGAAAAAAAATCGCAAAAGATATGCTCACAAGGCTTTTAGATGCAAAGGATTTCAAACTAAACAATAAACAGTTTGATAATTTGGGAAATATTTCATTTGGTGTTCCTGAATATATTGATATAAAAGATGCAAAATATGAGCCAGATATTGGCATAATGGGTTTAGAAGTGTGTATAACACTTGAAAGACCTGGTTATAGAATAAAAAAAAGAAGAAGAATGAGAAAAAAAATATCAAAAAACCACCAGATAACAAAACAGGATTCAATGGAATTTATGAAAAAAGAATTTAATGTTGAGGTTATAGAAGATGACAACGAGTGATTATAAGAAAATGTTTAAACAGCTCAGGGCAAAACCTGTTAAGCTTAAGAAATACATAAAACATAATTCACCAAAAGAAAGAAGTTGTGGAAGCAGTCTGAAAAAATGCCGAAGATGTGGAAGACTGAAAGCACATATAAGCAAATATGGTTTGAATCTTTGTAGACAATGTTTCAGAGAAATAGCCACTAAATTAGGGTTTAAAAAATACGGGTAGGTGCAAAAATGTCATTAAATGATCCAATATCAAACACATTATCAAAAATAATGAATGCTGAAAGAGTAGGGAAAAAAGAATGTGAAGTTAAGTCAGGCAGATTGATGAAACAAATATTAGATTTATTGAAAGATCATCTTTATATTGGAGCTTATGAAGAGGTTGAAGATGGAAAAGGAGGAATATTAAAGCTTAATCTGCTAGGAAATATAAACAAATGTGGCACAATAAAACCAAGATTTTCTGTAAAGAAAACAGATTTTGAAAAATATGAAAAAAGATATCTAACAGCAAAAGACTTTGGAGTTATAATTGTATCAACACCTCAAGGTATAATGACACACACAGAAGCAAAGAAAAAAGGAATTGGAGGAAAATTAATCGCTTATTGTTATTAAAATGAAGGAAAAAATAATAGAAGAATTTATAGAAATTCCAGAGGGTGTGGAAATAAACACTGATAATTCCAATATAACAGTCAAAGGACCAAATGGTGAGGTAAAAAGAACACTTCATGATCCAAAAATCAAGATAAAAATAGAAGACAAAAAAGTTAAAATATATTCAAATGAAACAACCAAAAGAGAGAAAAGAAAAATTGGAACTTTCAAAGCACATATTAAAAATATGATAAAAGGAACAACTGAATCTCACAAATATGTTTTAAAAATATGTTCAGGACATTTTCCAATGAATGTTGCATTAAATAATAATGAATTTGTTGTCAAAAACTTTATTGGAGAAAAAGTTCCAAGAGTGTTGAAGATAAAAGAGAATGTTGTTGTTAATATTGAGGATGAAATCATAACTGTCACAGGAATAGATAAAGAACTTGTGGCACAAACAAGTGCAGATATTGAGACATTAACAAAAAGAGTTGGGTTCGACAGGAGAATATTTCAAGATGGCATTTTTATAACTGAAAAAGATGGGAAGATTATAAGCTAAAATGAAAGAATTATTAGATTTAAAAAAAAGTATGAAGAGAAAAAAACCTAGTTTTATTAGACAGGATGCTCATAAAAAGAAAAGATTAGGAAAAAAGTGGAGAAGAGCAAAGGGATTACAATCAAAAGTCAGACTTAATCTAAAAGGATATGTAAGAAAAGTCAAGATTGGATATGGAAAACCAAAAAAGATATTTGGAGTTAATAAATCTGGATTAAAACCTGTTGATGTAAATAATGTTTCAGATCTTAAAAAAATTGATTCAAAAACAGAAGGTGCTTTAATAAGAAATATTGGTTTAAAAAAGAAATTAGATGTATTAAAAAAAAGCATAGATATGAAGATAAGTATTCTTAATATGAGAGACCCTGCAGAATTTATAAAAGAGGCTCAAAAAAGAATACAAGAAAAAGCTGATCAAAAGAAAAAAATTGTAAAAGAAAAGGAAGAGAAAAAGAAAGAAAGAGAAAAAAAAGTAACTGAAAAGGAAAAAGAATCCAAGGAAAAGGATGATTTATCAGAAAAAGTTGAGAAAGAAGAAGGGAAAAAGGAAAAAGACAAGGTTTTGACAAAAAAGGATAAATAAAATGAAACTAGATATCCAGAAAAAACTTGCAGCATCTTTGAAGGATGTTTCTAAGAAAAGGGTAAAAATAGATTTAGATAGATTAAAGGATATAGAAATGAGTATTGATGACCTAAAACAATCAATAACAAAAGATGATGTTAGAAAATTCATAAAGGATAAGGTTATATTAATACTCCCAAAAAGAGGGATTTCAAGAGGCAGAGCAAGAAAAACAAAGGAACAGAAGAAAAAAGGAAGAAGAAAAGGAGATGGGAGCAGAAGTGGAACTCCAAAAGCCAGATTATCAAAGAAGAAGAGATGGATGAACAAAGTAAGGCCTCAAAGAAAATTATTAAAAGAATTAAGAGACAAAAAAATGATTGAAAGTAAGGATTATAGAACATAATATTCAAAATCAAAAGGCGGATTTTTTAGAAATAGAAGGCACATAAAACTTTATATTGAAGAGCAAAAATTGATTAAGAAATTGTGAAGATGAAAAAAACAAAACACACTGTAAGATTTAGAAGGAAAGAGAAAACAAATTACAAGAAAAGATTAAAGATACTGATGGCTAGGAAAACAAGACTTGTTGTCAGAAAATCATTAAAGAACATAACAATCCAAATGATAAAATATGAGCCAGAAGGAGATAAGGTATTAATATCTGTAAACTCAAAAAAACTAGGTGATTTTGGGTGGAAATTTTCTAAAAAAAATATTTCAAGTGCTTATCTTGCTGGACTGTTTGCTGGCATAAAAAGTATGGAAAAAGGAATAAATGAAGCTGTATTGGATATGGGTTTACATAGTCCTGTAAAAAAATCAAAAATATATGCAGCATTAAAAGGTGTTATAGATGCTGGTGTTAAAGTAGCTTCTTCAGAAGAGGTTTTCCCAAGTGAAGATAGAATAAAAGGAAAACATATTTCTGATTATCATAAAATAAAGGATTTTGAAAAAATTTTTGAGACTACAAAAAACAAGATATTAAATGGTTCTGGGAAACCAAAAGTTTCTGGAACATTAAAAAATGAGGCAGTTTTAGAAGGTGCAAAATGAAGGAAGAAAAAGTTGAAGAAGAAAAGAAAGAAGAGTTGAAAGAGAAAGAAGTAACAGAAGATGTTCCTGTAGAAAAAATAAAGATTGATGAGAAGGCACCTATTGAGGCTGTTGTTGAAAAACCCAAATCACCAAAAAGAGATAATAAGAGAAGAACAACAAACACTGTTGATTTATCCACCTGGGAACCAAAAACATCAATTGGAAAACAGGTAAAAATTGGTGAGATAAAAGATATTGATGAAATACTTGACAAAGGTATAAAAATTATGGAGTCTGAGATTGTTGATACTTTATTACCAGATCTTGAGTCGGAGCTTCTTTTGATTGGTCAATCAAAAGGAAAATTTGGTGGAGGTCAAAGAAGAGTTTTTAGACAAACACAAAAGAAAACAAGAGAAGGTAACAAACCAAGATTTTCAACAATAGCTGTTATTGGGAATAAGAATGGTTATGTTGGTGTTGGATATGGAAAAAGTAAAGAAACTGTTCCTGCTAGAGAAAAAGCAACAAGACAGGCAAAACTAAATATAAAAAAGATAAGAAGAGGATCAGGAACATGGGAATCTACAGCTGTTGAACCAAACTCAATTCCATTTAAAGTAGAAGGAAAATGTGGTTCTGTTGAAATTATATTAATGCCTGCACCAAAAGGTATTGGATTGTGTGTTGAAAAAGAATGTGCAAAAATACTAAAAATGGCAGGAGTAAAAGATATATGGTCAAAAACAAAAGGTCAAACAAAGAACAAAATAAATCTGATTAATGCTCTCATGATTGCACTTGACAATCTTATGACTACAAAAGTAAAACATGTTGATTATGAAAAATTAAGTATTGTTGAAGGAAAAATAAAGGAATGAAAATGGAAGCAAGCGACAAAGGAAAAGAAGGAATGCTGAAAGAAGCCATTAAGGAAGTTGAAAGAATAGAGGGTGAAGGAAAGAAAGAAGTAGTAAAAGATGTAAAAAAAGAGAAACCAGAGGAAAAACAAAAAAAATCCCCAAATGATAAAATTGGAATCATAAGAATCAGAGGAGGGATTGGTATAAATAAAAACATAAAAGACACTCTTGACATGCTCAAACTTCATAAAAAGCATTTTTGTGTAATAATTGAAAACACCCCATCAAATATGGGAATGATAAAAAAGGCAAAAGATTATATTACATGGGGAGAGCTAAATGAAGACACAATCAAAGAACTCATATCCAAAAGATCAGAACCAAATCCAAAAGACCCAAAAAGAACTAAAAAATTCTTCAGATTGAATTCTCCTAAAAAAGGATATGAAAGGAAAGGCATTAAGGTTCCGTTCTCCGTTGGAGGAGCTCTTGGATATAGAAAAGATAAAATAAATGATTTAATCAAAAGAATGTTGTGATATTTATGGATTATAAAAGAAAGAAAAAAGTAAAGCAACGAGGAACTAAAACCCATGGATGGGGAGCTATGAAAAAGCATCGTGGTGCTGGTAGTAGAGGAGGAAGAGGAATGGCAGGCACTGGAAAAAGAGGAGATGCAAATAAGCCAAGAATATGGAAAGATAAAAAATATTTTGGAAAACATGGATTCACATCAAAAGGTTATGGTGTTCCATCAATTAATGTTTCTGATATTGAAAAAGATATAGATGAATTCATCAAAAAAGGACTTGCAAAGGATGAAAAAGGTGTTTTTGTTGTAAACCTGGCTGATTTAGGATATGAAAAATTGTTAGGGAAAAACAAAGTAACTAAAAAATTCAAGATAACTGCATTAAAAGCAACAAAAAAAGCAATAGAAAAAGTAAAGAACTCAAATGGAGAAGTTATCATATTATCAGAAAAAGTTGAGAAAGAACAGACAGAAGGTTAAAAATGTCTTTGTGGAAAACCATCATCATGAACCTCCCAGAGGTTCAGTCACCAACCCAAAAGAGGCTTTCTTTTAAGGAAAAGCTGAAATGGACAGGAATCATTCTTATATTATTTTATATTTTAGGTCTTCTTCCTTTATTTGGATTAGGAGACAACGCTTTGCAGCAATTTGAATTTCTTTCAATTATATTGGGTGCAAGTTTTGGTTCAATAATATCATTAGGTATTGGACCAATTGTTACTGCATCTATTGTTTTACAATTACTTAATGGATCTGGAATCATCAAATTTGACTTAACAACACATGAGGGAAAAAGAAATTTTCAGGCAACACAAAAAATGCTTGCATTTTTCTTTATATTTTTTGAAGCCATAATATATATTATGATGGGTGGATTATCTCCAATACCAGGAATAAGCCCTTGGCTACTTATTTTCCAGCTTTGTCTTGGTGGTATTTTGATAATGTTTATGGATGAAGTGGTAAGCAAGTGGGGATTTGGATCAGGAGTAAGCTTGTTTATTGCTGCTGGTGTTTCTCAGAGTGTTTTTATAAGAGCATTAAGCCCATTACCAAGTCCAACAAATCCAAGTATTGCAACAGGTGCAATTCCTGCATTATTCCAATCATTGGCAGCAGGTGATCCAATAACAGCAATGTTAATGTTTGGTGCTGTTGCTGCTACTATTCTTGTTTTTGTTATGGCTGTATATGGTCAGGCAATGAAAATCGAAATTCCATTATCTTTTGGAAGAATAAGAGGGCATGGAATGAGATGGCCACTTAATTTCATGTACACTGGTGTTATCCCAATTATATTGGTTTCTGCCCTGATGGCAAACATACAATTATGGGCAACATTAATGCAAAACCGTGCAGCCACATCCACATCTGGTGTTTTAAACTTTTTTTCAGTTTATATATTTGGCCAGACCCAATCAGCTGAGGCAGGACATGGACTTATACAGTGGGTAAACGCACCAAATATTGTTGGAAATGCAATAACAGGAAGCTTGAGCTTTTATGATATCTCACATGGTCTTGGTTACATGGTAATAATGATGGCAGGAGCAACATTGTTCTCTTGGTTCTGGGTTCAGACAGCAGGAATGGATGCAAAAAGCCAGGCAAAACAGATAATGTCATCAGGACTCCAAATACCCGGATTTAGAAAAGACCAGAGAGTGCTTGAGAGATTATTAAATAGATATATAAAACCTCTAACAATTATGGGAGGAATCACCATAGGATTCTTGTCTTCTATAGCGGATCTAACAGGGGCCCTCAGTAATGGAACAGGTATATTACTAACAGTTATGGTTATTTACAAATTATATGAAGAAATAGCAAAACAACACATGGTTGATATGCACCCAATGATGAGGAAATTTATGCACGTTTAAAATGGTATTAGACTCAATAATTAATCCAGTATTTGCACCTTTTCTAGAATTACCTGTTTTTTGGTCAATTTTTATACTTTCTTTAGTGTTATCTGTAGTTATCACATTTATCTATAAGGCCATGACAAACCAGGAATTAATGAAAAGCCTTCGTGAAGATATGAAAAAGCAGCAAAAACAATTGAAAACATTACGAAGTCAGCCAGAAAAGATGATGGCTATTCAGAAACAGATTATGGAGAAAAATGGAAAGTATATGCTACAATCATTCAAACCAATGATTATTACTTTCATACCAATCATAATGATTTTTGGGTGGTTTAACGCACATTATTCATATGATCCAATTAATCCTGGAGAAGAATTCATAACAACAATGTATTTTAGTAATATTATTGAGGGAGTAGTTTCTCTTGAATTGCCAAATGAAATAAGTGTTGTTGATGAAAATGAACAAGAAATCAAAGACAGTGTATCTTGGAAATTAAAAGGAGATGCAGGTGAGTATATTATAACCTATAATGTTGATGGAAAAACATATGATAAGGATATTTTGATAACAGATAGTTATGGATATAGAGACCCCATAAAATCAGTAAATGATGGTGTTGTTTCATCAATAGATATTGGATATGAAAAATTAAAGCCTCTATCTTTCAAGATATTTAAGTGGCAGCCAGGATGGCTTGGGATTTATATAATCCTATCTCTTATATTCAGTTTAACATTAAGAAAATCATTGGGGATACATTAAAAACAAAGCTTTTTAAATAAAAATCTAATCCAAAACAAAATGGTAAGACCAGCACTAAGATCAAGGAGCTTAAGAAAAGTTTTCAGGAAATTGCCAGGTGGCAAAACTTCTACTTATTATAGAAGAAGAAAGCCTTCCAAAGCAAAATGTAGTAATTGTGAGGCCATACTAAAAGGAGTGCCACAAGAAAGACCATATAAAATGCAAAGAATGTCAAAGAGCCAGAAAAGACCTTCTAGGCCTTATGGTGGAAAACTTTGCAGCAAATGTTCTAAAGATGACATAAAGCAAGAGGCAAGAAAATGATAGAAGTTGGAAGGTTATGTGTAAAACTTGCAGGACGTGATTCCAGATCAAAATGTGTGATCCTAGATATTATTGATAATAATTATGTTTTAATAGATGGCCAAACTAGAAGGAAAAAGTGTAACATAAAACACTTGGAACCACTTGATAAAGTTATCAAAATAAAGAAAAAAGCACCTCATGCTAATGTTGTAAAAGAATTCAAGAAATTAAAAATTGAGGTTAAGGAAAAAACATCAAAAAAGCAAAATGAAAAGCCAAAGAAGGTAAGAAAAAGCAAAACTCCAAAGCATGTTAAAAAGGTTGAAGAAAAAAAAGAAACAAAGAAAGAAACTGAAGAAAAGACAGAGAAGAAAGAAGAAAAACCTAAAGAAGTGAAAAAAGCATCAAAAAAACCAGTTAAAAAGAAATAACTATTTTTCTATTAATTTATACAATTCAGTCAGATTCAATTCAAAGCAACTTACAGGCATCTCTATCCCCCAATTAGAGAGTACTTTTGGACTTAATTCTCCAATATAAGCTACATTCTTGCCATTTACAGACACTCTTCCTACCCTTCCAGGTATAAAGCTTGGGTGTTCTGTGTCTTGTATTTCTGCTTTTAATCCTACTCCATTTAATAAATAGTCAAGAATCTGTTTAACTTCTGTAAAATTAGTATCTTTATGTGTTGTTACAACTGCTAGTCTTGTAAATTCTTCAACTCCTGTCTCTGATCCTCCTTTTTTGAAAACAATCCCTGATTCAAACAGGTTTTGTGAGTATTCATTATGCTTGTTTGTAGATAAAACACCTAGCAGGCTTGGCACCATCCAAGAACGCATAACATCATATTCGATTGTTAAAGCATTTTCTAATTCAATTGGTTTAATATTAAGCTCCATTTTGTTTGCTTGATCCTGTTTGTTTGAAATATGGTATGTGTTTGTTTCTAATAATTTCAATCCAACCAATATGTTAGATATCTTGTTTTTGAATTTAGAAAATCCATCTTCAACTCCTATTGTTGCAATGTTTGGTATTTCTGGTTTTAAGTTTTCATAACCATAAGCTATTGAAATATCCTCAACAAGATCAATTTCGTGAAGAATATCTGATCTGTATGGTGGAATTAGTACATTTTCTTTATTATATCCAAAACCCATTCTTTCAAGAAGTTTTTTGATCTCTTTTTCTTTTAAATCTAAACCAAGAATTTTATTTACATAACTTGTTTTTATTTTCATCTTTCTTGGTTCTAATATTGGTGTTGTTCTCTTTTTTTCTGGATAAACAAGCTCCATTGAATATATTTTACCACCCATTTCTTCTAAAGCAGTCACAATGATATTCAGAAGATCATTCAACACCTTAAAATCAAATCCACTACATTCAATAAACACATCTGTTGTGTTTTCTGTTATTCTTCCTGTGTTATCAGAATTAATAATTGGTGGAACAGAAAGAACCTCATTATTAGCATCAATAAAAACAGGATAAAGTTTTAATCCTTCAAGTAAATGACCATATTTTCTTCCTGTTGGATGTTTAATTAATATTTGGTTAGCATTCATTATTTCTTTACTTTCCAAAGGAATAAACTTGATATCTTCTGGTTTAAGTGCAAGATATCTTATAGGTGTTTTTATTTTTTCAAATGGATAAATTCCAATAGCTGCTTTTTTTCTTTTTCTGCAAAAAGTAACATCTAATTTTTCCTGTATTTGTATTAATTCTCTTATCTTCTCATCTGTAAACTTAAGTCCTTTAACAATAGCACATGTTGTGTATGGTCTTATATTTTTAACAGATTTATCAATAATTACCTTATCTCCAGATGGTTTTACCTCAAATCTCTTTAATCCTGTTTTAATATCCATAAAAGATGATAATGCCCTTCCAAATCCTTGCTCAGAGAGCATATCAGGCCTGTTTGGGAAGATCTCAACAACTATCTCGTTCTTGTCAAGGGATTCAAGGTCTGTCCCTATCATACTTATTCTGTCTTTTAGCTCATTGTCTGAAATCTTCTTTCCAACAAGATTTTCAAAGACTTTTCTATTTAATGTGACTGTTGGCATTTTATTTTAACCAGGTTTTGACCCCTCTCAGCATTTTTATATCATTTTTGTAAAGATCTCTTAAATCCTTTATATCATAATATTTTGGCACGATTCTTGCAAACCCTAATCCCCATGCAAGAACAGGAATATCTTTTCCAAGTAAAGGTTTAACAACTTCTGGCCTAAATATTCCACACCCTCCTAATTCAATCCACTCATTATGGATAGGATCCAATACATCAACTTCAGCAGAAGGTTCTGTATAAGGAAAATATGCAGGCCTTACTCTCACATCTTTATATCCCATTTTATGATAAAATTCCTTCAAATAACCTATAAGATGTCTAAAATTAGCATCTGGATCAACCACAATCCCTTCAACTTGATTAAATTCAAAAAGATGTGACCAATCTATTGTTTCATTTCTAAAACATTTTCCAACAGAAAAGTATTTTGCAGGCAATTCATCCTGCTTTAAAGTAGATATTGTTTTTGCTGACAATGCTGTTGTGTGTGTTCTTAACACATTTCTCCTAGCCTCTTCTGGATCCCATTTATACTCCCACCCTTTGCTTCCTGTTGTCCAACCTGTTTCGTGTGTTTTTTTCACTCTGGAAACAACCTCTTTTGATGGTAGTTTTCCTTTAGAATTTTTTAGGAAAAATGTATCTTGTAAATCCCTTATTGGATGATCTTGTGCTGTAAATAAGGCATCAAAATTCCAAAAAGATGTTTGCACTATTCCTCCTGTCATCTCTTTAAAACCAAGTTCCAACCATATTTTTTTTACATATTCTGTTGCTTCATTCATAAAATGACGTTTTCCACCAAAAACTTGTGGGACTTTGGTTTTGATGTCAAATCTTCTGAATCTATTTCCTTTCCATGAGCCTGTTTTAAGCATCGATGATGTTAATTTATCAACAACATTTGAGGACAATTTAGAAGCTGCTAATTTTTTTCCAGTTGGTGTAAGAAATATTGTTTTTTCTTTTATGTTCTCTTTTTTCACAATTCCCTTTCTTTTCTTGAATTCATCATATGCAAATCTTTCTTCATCGGTTAAACTAGTTGCTTCAATTGGAAATTTTTTTGACAAAAACTGTTCTTCGAGCATCTCTTTTTTCAGCAGCTTTCTTCCATTATCATTTATTTTAAGAATAAGTGTGTTACCTTTTTTAAAGATATCCAGGGCTGCTTTTCTTTTTAGAACACCAATAGAAACATTTATTTCATCTTTGTCTAATGTTGTGCTAAATTTTATCTCCTCAAGACTCATACTTTCATCTTTTATTATCTCAAGCAGTCTTTTTTCAGGAAGCCCTGTTTTAAGATACTTTTTTCCGTTTTCTCCTAGAAAAATAGCTTCTTTATCAATCTCTTCTACTGAAATTAGCTCTTTATTTTTTAAAAACTTTAATGCTCTACTCGCTTCAACCTCACCTATTCCTGATTTATCTTTTATATCAGAAAAAGAGGTATATTTCTTCAAAACAGGAAGTATTTTTATCTCTAATGGAGTCAATGTTTCGGCAAGCTTTTTTATATCCATGCAGAAAAAAAAGAGGATGGATTATTTAAAAGTTATTATTTCTTAGGAACCTTCTCCCAATCAGCAAGAAACTGCTTTATCCCTTTATCTGTTAGAGAATGGTTAAACATTTTTTCAAGTATTTTTGAAGGAATTGTTGCTACACCAGCACCCACAATAGCTGATCTTTTTACATGATCTGGATTTCTTATGCTGGCAACAATAACTTCTGTTTTTATTTCATAATTATCATATATATCCAATATCTCCTCAATAAGAAGCATTCCGTCCTGACCTATATCATCTAATCTACCAACAAAAGGACTAACATATGTTGCGCCTGCTTTAGCAGCTAATAATGCCTGATTTGCTGAAAAAACCAATGTAACATTTGTTTTTATACCTAATTTAGTTAATTTCTGAACAGCTTTCATGCCTTCATTTGTCATTGGTATTTTTATTATGATATTTTTTGCTATCTTTGAGAACTCTTTTCCTTCTTTTACCATCCCTTCAGCATCTAGACTTACTGCCTCAGCACTCACAGGACCTTTTACAATACCACATATTTCCTTTAATGCTTCATTATAATCTCTTCCTTCCATCATAATTAATGTTGGATTTGTTGTCACACCATCTATCATAAACTCGAATTTTTTTATTTCATCAACATTTGCAGTATCTAAAAATAATTTCATATTATCACCTTTTTAATATTCTTTTAATAGCCTCTTTAATATGTTTTGATGTAAGTCCATATTTTTCATATAGGTCTGTTGGCTTTCCTGATTCTCCAAAAACATCATTAACACCCACTTTTTCTAAAGGGGCAGGATAATTTTCAGAAAGAACATCTGCAACAGCACTTCCCAACCCACCAATAACATTATGGTCTTCTGCTGTTACAACTCCATCTGTTTGTTTTGCTGCTTTAATAATAAGATCTTTATCAATTGGTTTTATTGTAGATATATTTATTACCATAACAGAAACTTTTCCTTCAAGCTCTTCTGCTGCCCTCAATGCTTCTGAAACAAGAGGACCACACCCAATAACCACCACATCATTCCCTTCTTTTAATATCTCTCCTTTTCCAATTTTTAATTTTTTATTTTTATCATATAAAACAGGAACCTTATTCCTTGTTGTTCTCATATATGAAGGACCTTTGTGTTTTACTAACTGCTCAACAAATTGTGTTGTCTCAACAGCATCAACTGGACAAAGAACAGTCATGTTAGGCAATGCTCTATAAATAGCAAAATCCTCTATGCATTGTGCACTCGAACCATCTTCGCCTGTTATAAGACCTGCATGACTTCCAACAATCTTAACATTCATATTAGGTCTTGCAATTGAATTTCTTATCTGCTCAAATCCTCTTTCAGTAAATATTGCAAATGTGCTTGGAAATGCTATTTTTCCTTCATGTGCAAGACCAGCAGCAGTAACCATCATATCTTGTTCAGATATTCCCATTTTTATTTCTCTTTCTGGAAATTCTTTTTCAAGATAAACACTTTTTGTTGATTTACCAAGGTCAGCTGAAAGTGAAACTATATCTTTGTTCTTTTTTGCCTGTTCCACTAATGCTTTTCCATATGCATCTCTTGTTGCAATCATTTCCAATTTATTCACCGAGTTCTTTTAATGCTATTTTCATCTCTTCTTCATTAGGAGCTTTGCCATGAAAGCTTGGATTGTTTTCCATAAAAGAAACACCTTTTCCTTTCACTGTATGTGCTATAATTATCTTTGGTCCTTTGATCTTTTCAAGTTCATCAAGAGTATCTAAAATTTCATTGAAATCATGACCATTTATCTCAACAACATGCCAACCAAATGATTCCCATTTATCCTTTAATGGCTCAATTACCATTGTATCTTTAACAAAGCCATCATTTTGGATTCTGTTTCTATCAAGAATTGCTGTAATATTTAAACCATAATGTGAAGCTGTCATTGCTGCTTCCCATACCTGTCCTTCTTGGACCTCCCCATCTCCCATTAAAACATAAACACCATAATTCTTTTTGTCTAGCTCTCTTGCAAAGCAGATTCCATTCCCAAACGATAATCCCTGACCTAATGATCCAGTAGACATCTCAACACCTGGTATTTTTGCATCAACATGTCCTTGTAATAACCCACCAAGTTGTCTAAAATTATTAAATTCTTTTTTATGGAAAAATCCAAGATCTCCAAGCACAGCATAAACAGCTGGAGAGGCATGACCTTTACTCATTATGAATCTGTCTCTTTTATCCCATTTTGGATTTTTTGGATTTATTTTTAATTTATAATTATATAACCCAATAAGAATATCTATTGAAGAAAAAGAGCCACCTGGATGTCCTGACTGTGCTTTATATATCATACTCAAAGCATCAACTCTAAGCTTTTTTGCTTTGATTTCTAATTCCTTGATTAAATCAATTCTGGATTTTTCCCCCATTAAAATATAGAAAGATAGATTGTTTTTAAATTTTTTGGGAAAAAAAGAGAAAAAAAAGAAGTTTATTTGGAAACTTCTTTAGCAGTTTTCATGCCTTTCCATGCAAGATCAAACAGTTCTGAAAGAGCTGATGCAAAGAAAGGTGTGTTAACCCAAACCCCAATATCATATGTTGGGTGCACTTCCTGGTCATTCATAACCATAAAAATGACCTCTTTGCCATCAACAACACAAAATCTTGCATTTGTTTCCGTGTGTCTTACATCTGCAATATCTGAGATTTCTTTAACTGATGCTTTTGTTTCTTTTGTTAAAGGAGCTGCTATTCTTATCTTAACTCCTCTTTTCTTTATATCTTCAAAAGTTTGCTTAAGCCCTTCTATTTTTCTTATAAATCCTTGTGTTGTTGTCATTATCTCGACTGATTTTTCTGCATTTCTTATTGTCAATTCTAAATGATTATAGAGATTATGTCTTCCCCTCAATGAACCAGATAGGTCAGATGGCTCAACAAGCTCAATACCCTGTGTATGCAAAGTGTTTAGCTCACCAAGAACCTCTGTTCCTTTTAAGTCCTCAAGTCTTTTTACTTTACTGGTTGCCTCTGCTCTCATATTTTTCTTTACTCTTTCTATGACTTCATTTGGTGCAACAGCAATATATTTTATTGGTTTACCAAGTTTCATCACAACAAATCCTTTTTTTTCAAGAGACTCAAGAACATCATAGCTTCTTGATCTTGGAACATTGGCTATAT
>JABMPP010000037.1 GCA_013202955.1 Candidatus Woesearchaeota archaeon
AAAATGCAGCATGTTTTAAATGTTCATGAAAGATGTGGAATACCTATTGAATATGTTGCCTTGGAACAATGGTTTATCAAATATTTAGATTTAAAGCCTGAACTTTTGAGGAGGGGAAAACAGCTTAATTGGTATCCAAAGCATATGATTAATCGTTATGAAAACTGGATAAAAGGGTTACAGTGGGATTGGTGTATCTCAAGACAGCGTTTTTCAGGGGTTCCTTTTCCTGTCTGGTATGATAAAAAAACAGGCGAACCAATTTTTGCAGATGAGAAACAGCTTCCAGTAGATCCTTTAAAGGATTTACCTAAAGGATACAAAAGAGCAGAAGTTATTGCTGAAAAAGATATTTTAGATACTTGGGCAACATCCTCATTAACACCACACCTTGCTGCAGATTTGTTTAAAGATCATCCAGTTTACAAGAAATTATTGCCTATGAATCTAAGACCACAGGCACATGATATAATCACTTTTTGGCTATTTAACACTGTTGTAAGGAGTAATTTTCATGATAATGATATTCCGTGGAAGGATGTAATGATATCAGGTTGGGCATTAGATCCTCACGGAAGGAAGATGTCTAAATCCAAAGGAAATGTTGTTGAGCCACAAGTTATGATGGAAAAATATGGTGCAGATGCATTGAGATTCTGGGCAGCAGGATCTAAACTTGGAGATGATCTTCCTTTCCAGGAAAAAGATTTAGTAACAGGACATAAATTTGCCACAAAACTATGGAATGCATCAAAATTCTCATTAATGCATCTTGAAAAATATAAAGGAGAAAAGCCAAAGAAGATAGAAAAAATAGATTCTTGGATCTTAAATAAGTTAAACAAAATTATAAAAGTTTCAACAGAATCTTTTGATAAATATGAATATAACAAAACAAAATTAGAAACAGAAAAATTCTTTTGGCATGATTTTGCAGACAATTATCTTGAAATTATCAAAGATAGATTATACAATCCAGAAAAATATAGTAAAGAAAACATTCTTTCAGCAAAATATACACTTTATACAACAATATTGACTTGCTTAAAACTTATTGCACCAATAATGCCATTCATATCAGAAGAGATTTACAATCTTTATTTCAACAAAATTGATGGTTCTAAATCAATACATACAAGTAGGTGGCCAGAATTTGACAAGGGGTTAGTGAATAAAAAAGATGAGGAAATGGGTGATGTTTTTGTTATGATTGTTGGTGCAGTTAGAAAATTCAAGTCAGAGAAAAATCTTGCATTAAGAGAACCAATTAAAGTATTAACAATAGAAACAAAGCATGAAAAGAGTGTTAAAGATATGACCAAAGACCTAATTGGTGTAACAAAAGCAGAAAATATTGAGTTTGGAAAAGGAAATATTGAAGTATCTGAAGAATTAAAGATTTCTATTGATTTGTAACCACTTTTAAGTTATAAAAACAAAAGTTTTATATATAAGATGGTTCTATTTAACTGAATTTTAATTCATTGGAGGTTTAAATCATGGTAGGTACAGATTTTGCATTATTAAGTCAAAAAGAAAGGTCAAGAAGAAAAAGACAATATGCAGAAGATACTGCAAAGACTAATGCTTTGAAAAGTAATGGATCAGGAGTGGATTTAAGACCTGGTAGTTCTTCTGTTGTTGGTGAACAGCTTAATCCTACTCCAAATTTAGAGAGTGGCATCCCTTCAGATGTTTTCAATTCAGAGGTTTTTTTCCCAGACCATTATGCTCTTCAGGAATATATCTTAGAAACCACTAATGATTCGGAGTATGTTGCTCTTGAAAATCCAACATCAGTTCCAATTGAAACTGGTAATTATGATAGTTTACGTGAAACATTTTCACCAGAATTAAATGGAGAGATAACTATAAATCTTTCAGATGATGCATTTAAGCTGGTGTTGCTGTATGCAAATGACTTTAAAAAGTTTAATTCAAAAAGTTTTAATGAATTATCTTGTCTAGCAGATACTCTGTATGAGAACATAACTTCTAAAAGATTGAGAACCACAGTTAATAATATAACTTATAATCATATAGAAGAATTGATGGATGTAGAATTGCTTCAGGAAAATCTAAACAGTGACTACAATTCTAGAGGCTTTTCAACACAATATGATGCTCTTTCAGATGTATTGAGTTCACCAGATGATTATAAGCTAGCACTGTTCTATATAGCAGGAAACATGAACAAATCTATGCTTTTAGCAGATCCTCGGAAATTGGAAATAGCAGCTAATAAGTTTTATGACAACATAAGTGTTCCTAAAAGAGAAAAGTTTACAAATGAAATAACCAGTGAAGTTGTTCAGGATCTTATGGAAGCAGGTTTAATACAACCTATTGAATCAGAAGAATATATTCCTTCCGAAGAAGATGAGAATCCAGTATATGATATTCAGTTAGGGACATTCGATGAAGGGTCTTATGTCTCAGACAGAGAACAATTATCCAATTGGAATAGGTTCACATTTGAAATAGCACCACATAATATAATTATTCCAAAAAGTGCTTTGATAGGAATAACATTGAAGAAAATAGCAAATGCAGAATTTGGAAACACTACTAAAAGAGATCCACTAAGTTTAGTTGAACCCTTAGGTGGGGATCCCGAACATGGATATGGTTCTACTAAATTAGATCAGCATATTTAATTTCTTTTATTCTTTTTTTATTCTATATCCATCAGAACTATCTTTGATGACATAGCCTTTTTTCTTTAGCTTATCTCTTAGTTTGTCAGAAGTATCCCAATCCTTATCTAAACGAGCTTTAAGCCTTTTTTCAGCTAATTCTTTAATCTCTTTTGGTATTTTTTTCTCTTCAAATTCCAAAACCCCAAGAACCTTGTCAAAGCCTTTCATTACATCAAGAACATGTTTTGCATTCTTTTTTCCTATTTCCAGCTTGTTTATCTCTCTCATAAAATCAAAAATTGAAGCCAGTGCAGAACTGATATTCAGGTCATCATCCATGTGAGCTTCAAAATCCTTTTTTACTTTAGAGATTAATTTTCCAACATTGTTATTCTCTTTTTTACCCTTCACTTCTTTTAATTTTAATATGAACTCCTTAAATTTCTGGATTGTTGTTTCTGCAGCTTTTAGTCCTTCTTCTGTAAAATTTAAAGGAACCTTGTAATGTGCACTTAAGAGAAGATATCTTGTTGCTTTTGGACTGTAACCTTTGTCTAAAATATCTCTTAAAGTGTGGAAGTTTCCATAACTCTTAGACATCTTTTTGCCTTCAACAATCAGATACTCATTATGAATCCAATACTTTACAAACATTTTTCCAAAACAACCTTCACTCTGAGCTATCTCATTTTCGTGGTGAGGAAATATCAGATCTTTTCCACCAGTATGAATATCAAAACTCTCTCCAAGGTTCTTTGTGCTCATCACACTGCATTCAATATGCCAACCAGGTCTTCCTTTTCCTAGTTCAGTTTCCCAGAAAACATCTCCATCCTCTTTAGACCATGCTTTCCATAATGCAAAATCATTTACCTGTGTTTTTTCATATTCATCATGTTTTACTCTTTCACTCCCTTTCAGCTTTTTTATATTGATGTTAGAAAGTTTTCCATAATCTTTGAATTTTGATATATCATAATAAATAGAACCATCTTCTCCTTTGTATGCAAATTTATTTTTTATTAATTTATTAATAACTCCAACAATGTCCTTTATTGTTTCTGTTGCTCTTGGATAAACATGAGCTTTTTCCAGATTTAATTTCTCAACGTCTTCAAAAAAAGAAGTTGTATATTTGTCTGTAAATTTTTTTAAAGAAGTTTTTTGTTTTTGAGAATCTCTTATTGTTTTATCATCTACATCAGTGATGTTCATCACATGCTTAACTTTATATCCTTTATATTCCAAATATCTTCTTAGGATATCTGCACAAATATAAGCTCTAAAATTTCCTATATGTGCAAAATCATAAACAGTTGGGCCACAAGTATACATGCTAACAAAACCTTTTTTTAACTCTTTGAAAGCTTCTTTCTTATTTGTTAATGTGTTGTATAACTTCAGCATGTTACAAACTATTAATTTATTATTTTATATATCTTTTCATTCAAAATACAATGGCAACTTGTTCTTGTCAACAAAATCACTAGAAAAAGTATATGCCCCAGAGTTGTAAAATATAATATAATCTCCAGCACTCAATTTGTTAAGTTTCACCTTTTTTCTGAAAATATCCAATGAACAATATCCTTTTCCTCTGATTGTATAATTCTTTTTCTCCTTTTCCATACTTGTTGTATAACAAGGAAGCTCAAGACCAACAACCAATGTGTCCATTGAAGTTGTATAAACAGAACTGTTTATTATTGCAGTTTTGTTTTTTACCTCAATAATCTTTGTTATTAAAACACCAGAAGGTCCAGCAATAAATCTTCCTGGCTCTAAGAATATTTTTAATTTAGGAAATACCTCTCTATATTTTTTAAAATAAAACTCAAACAGCTTTTTTATCTTTTCAAATATCAGGGCTTCTTTTGCGTATCTTATGGGAACCCCACCACCAAGATCCAAAAAATCTATTTTGATGTTCTGTTTTTTTAATATTTTAAGAAGAGAGAAGATGGATTTAAGATTCTTTTTCCATATACTAAGATTTGTAAGTTGGCTGGATAAGTGATTGTGTAATCCAAACTTTATTCCTCCAAATTTTTTTAATTTCTTCAGGTTTTTTATTATTTCATCCTTATCAAATCCATGTATCATGTTATTTCCATATCTGCTTGATGAGTTAAAGGGTGATCTAAACCTCAAAAAAACATTCATACTTTTGTTTGAAACAGTAATAAGATTTACAAGATTTTTTTCAGATTCAGCAATAAAATTAATAACACCAAAAGAGAGTGCATTTTTTATATCATCTTTTTCAAGAGATCTTATGGACAAAAAAGCATTCTTCTTGTTCTTTATCTTTTTTAACTCATCTATTGAAGACACAAAAAAATAACTCCCAATAGATTCTAAAGTATCTATTATTTTTTTGTTTGGGTTTGTTTTTACAGGATAAATCACTCTGTCTGAAATCTCCTTTATTTTTCCATATTGTTTTCTAATCATCTCTTTTGAAAACAAGAAATATGGTGTTTTGTGTTCTATATTCTTTTCTCCAATTTCTGTTAGGTTAATCTTCATTCATATCATCCAACACTTTGGTTATAATTAATGGAAAGAAAACACTTGCATCACCTATCACAGTTACTGCATCTGCTTCGCTTTTTAGTTTTCCCCAAGATTTTGCCTCTTTTGTGGTTGCTCCTGACAATGAGCCAGAATGCTCGTGTGCAGTTGTGATGTAAACAGCATAATTAATACCACCATTAATCAGGTTGGCCATTAATGCGTGATGTTTTGAGACTCCACCACCAAGCACAATTAATCCAACTTCATCATTAAAATCTGCTTCAGTCATGATTTTATTCATATCTTTTACAATATCAATCACAAAATCAGAATGTTTCTGCTGAAATGTGTTTAACTGAACACCAAAAGAACCATCTGTTAAGGCAGGACAGTATATTGGAATGTTATTTTTTGTTGCCTGATGTAAGATTGAGTTTTCATCTTTAATATGTTTTCCAACTTCATGAATAAACTCAGATGGTGTTAGTCTTTTATGCTCAGAATAAATCTTTTGAATAACAGGAGCTATTGTTTCCTCAAAAGAACCATATGCTTTGTTTGTGACATAAATATTGCCTATCCTGTTTATTCCTTCTTTGGCAAGCTTTTCATCATCTGCATGAAAGCTTCCTACATAAAAATCATTACTTGATTTCATCCAGTCTTCTTCAATAGAACCAGCAGTTGTTATCACAACATCAACAAATTTTTCTTTAATTAACTGTGCAAATAATCCTCTTAATCCACTACTAGTCATGTTTGAGGTAAAAGTCAGGAAAATCTTGGCTTTGTTTTTTTTCATTCTTTTTATTGTCTCTACTGCCTTTCCAATGTTTATTCCCTGATAACCAACCTGTCCCAAATTTTCAACTAATTCACTCACTTTCATTCCTTTTTTATATTTAAAGTCCTTTATTTTTTTATTAATCATAATATCACCTTAGAAATCAAACTAGTAAAAGAACAATTTTAGCTGTTTTCTTTTACTCTGTTCATATTAACTAGAAAATGTTTTTTGTTTATAAATATAACCAAAAATGTAAGATTTAAATAAGCATAAATGTTCGCAGATTGCTATGAAACTAATAAAAATACCTTTTTCAGGTGGAACATTAAATGTTCCAAAAGGGGCTGAAGAAGCACCAGACAAGATTGTAGAAGCCATGAAAAGCATTTATTTAGATGAATTAGGCAGAAAAGTAAAATTTAATGTTGAGAGAGTACAGGTTAATAGCACAAATATAGAAGAAACAAATGAAAACATCTACAAACATTTACAGGACAATGATGATTTTCCTGTTGTTGTTGGTGGAGATCATTCAATAACTTATTCCTGCTTTAGAGCATTCTCAAAACAATTTGAGAATCCAGGAATCATAATTTTTGATGCACATCCTGATACTGAAAACAATTTTAGCCCACCATCTCATGAAGATTTCCTTAAAGTGTTGATTGAAGAAAAAACATTAAAACCAGAAAATGTTATTTTGGTTGGGATTAGAAACTGGCATGAAAAGGAATTATCTTATTTAAAGGAAAAAAAGATAAGATATTTCAAAATGAAAGATATTTTTGAAGAAGAATTAAACGAAGTGTGCGATTCTATAATGTATGTTGCAAAAAACTTTGGTTCTTTATATATTTCAGTTGATATTGATGTTCTTGATCCAGCATTTGCACCAGGAACAGGATACAAAGAAGCAGGAGGAATGTCAACAAGAGAACTTCTTTACTTTATCCAGAGATTAAAAAAATTAAAGAACTACAAAATGGCAGATTTGGTCGAGGTTAATCCAAAAATAGATGTGACAGATCTTACTGTTAAAGCAGCAGCAAAAATAATAACAGAACTAGCACCAGAATAAAAAAAACGTGGGCAAAGAGCCCACATAAAATAATTCACTTCTTCTTTTTCTTCTTTGCAGCCTTTTTCTTAACTACTTTCTTTTTAGCAGGCTTCTTCTTAGCAGGCTTTTTCTTAGCTGCTTTCTTTTTTGCAGGCATAGTGTATCACCTCATTAATTTTATTAAATAAAAAAGAAAATAAATTTATTTTCAGAAATAGTTTTTCCTCCATTTCTCCTTTTTTTATTTCGCTATTACTATTTAAATCTTTCTTTCTTACAAACAAAGAAACAATGGTCTTTTTGAAATGGAAATAATTCACAATAAGCTAATATCTTTATTCTTTTTCTCAGTTCATCTCTGACTTCATTAAAAATCTTCTTTGGATTCTCTGCAACATTAATGCTTCTTGCTTTTATACATAGCATTGCTATGCCATCTTTTTTTAGAAATAAATCACAATTCTTAAGAAAAATATCAACCTGGTTCTTCTGAGCAATATCTTGGTAAATTATATCTGCCTGAGAAACATTTTTAACATAGCTCTCTGGCTTGTTTGCATCTGCTAATATTGGTGCAATATTTTTTCTATCCTCACACACAAAAACAAGATCTCTTACAACTCTTGGTGCAAAATCCAGTGCAAAGATAAATCCTTTATCTCCTAAAATATCTGATATGTGAGAAACAGTTGTTCCTGATGCAGCACCAAGATATAAAACAACACTGTCTTCTTTTATTCCTGTTTGTGATATCCCTTTTAGCATTGCTGAAGATAATTTGCTTTTATGTGCATCCCATTCCCTATATTCAATATTATTAATTTTAAATGTAGTTTCCCCATAAACATCCTTTCCAGGAGCAAAGCTTTTTGTATAAAAAATTCTTCTTCCTCCTTTTCTTTTCTGATAAACTCCAATATAATTTGTTTGTTCTTCTTTCATGAGAATTTTTCCTCTAACATTTTTTTCAATTTATCAGCAACAAATTTTCCTTTAAAATAATCGACTTTTGCAGCAATTGATATCTTGTCAGCAAGTGCTCTTGCAACTTTTCCATGTATTTCCTTTTTTGTTTTAGCCATTAATGGGTGTTGTATCAATATGCCATGTTTTGGAACCTTTGCACCTGTTCTCATGTGTCTAAATAATGCTTTTTCAGCCCCAAGCAATTGTATTGTTGAAGAAGGCATTTCAGCGAGCTTTTTCAAACTGCCTGCCAAATTTATTAATTCTGCACCAATAACAGCTCCAGCAATCTCATTTACATTTGGACAAGTTCTTTTCATAAGATCTTCTAAATATTCTGTCTGCTTTTCCTTTGCTTTGAATAAATATTCCATTTCCTTTGCAAGTTCCATCATTGGTTCAAGATCTCTCTTTTCCAGGTCAGCTCCCATTGTGTTTTTTTCATCAATTTTTATCTCTTTTAGTAATTCCTTCTTATCCTTCTTTATTATAAGTTTAACAAAACTTTCGTGATCATGCACACTTTTTGAGAATTCAGGATTATATATCTCATACCATTCCCTCAACCTCTTTACAAGGGTGTTTATCACTCTTGTTTGTTCTTTGATCAGGCTTATAGTTTGTGTAACAAGTAAATCTTCTTTAACACTATTTTTTAATCCTTTTTTTGTTATCACCAAATTCTTTTTATAAAATTCTTCAAAATATTCTTTGCTTTTGAAATTAGATAATATTATCTTTGATTGTTTTATGGTGGATTCTCTTGCTTTGTGTTTATTCATCAATGCTTTTTCTTCTCCCTTCTCAATAAATCTAAGGTTTTCATCAAAAACAAAGCTTCCCAATACATTTGTAAAAATTATTTTTTCCATGTTATTGAAAAACAATGAACAATTTATAAATCTTCTTGAAAAATATATCAAAACAAAAAATTTAATAATAACCTTGGATATTCAATCTTTCGAACTCTGCATTTATACCAATTATGATAGGGATTCAAAATGAAGAGAAAGGTTTAATGACAATGCACCATTTAGTAAAAGAAGAAACAATAGAGTCAATGTGCATATACTGTGGTGATAAATTATCCAACAAGAGGTGGATTTCTGAGTTTGATTTTTTACGCCATTATAAAACAGTTTTGTGCAAATGTGGAGTTAAAAATTGGATAAGGAAAGGATTCATAAGCTCTGGTCATGAACACGACAATTGGAAGCCAAACGGAAAATTAATTAGTGGAACAATTGAAGAAAAAATGTAATTATCTTCCAAATGTTCTTTTTCTTGTTTTATAATCTTCAATACATTCAATCAGATCTTCTTTCTCGAATTCTGGCCACATCTTTTCAAGGAAGAAATATTCAGAATAAGCACCCTGGAAAGATAAAAAATTAGAAATTCTTGTGACATTTCCTGTTCTTATTATCATATCAGGTTCATCAGCCATATAAAGATTTTTTTTGAAAACCTCTTCATTTATCTCTTCTACATCAAGTTTTCCATCTTTAACCTGTTGTGCTATCTTTTTTGCTGCATCAGTTACCTCTGCTCTTCCACCATAAGCCATTGCAAAATTCACAACATATTTATTATGATTCTTGGTTTTCACCATTATTTTATACATTCTTTCCTGTAGATCTTTTGGAAACATCCACAATCTTCCAATAATATTTACTTTTACTTCATTTTCATAAATTCTTGGATCATCAATAGTGTTGTCAATAGATTCTTTGAATATCTTAATCAAATAATCAAATTCTTGTTTTGGTCTGTTGAAGTTCTCAACAGAGAAACAGTACAATGTTAATTCTTTTACATCAACCTCTTTGGCCCATTCCAAAAGCTTTGCTACTTTTTTTGCTCCCCATTCATGCCCTTTCCAAGGTTTCATCATAAGTCTTTTAGCAAGTCTTCTATTTCCATCTAAAATTATTCCAATATGTTTTGGTACTTTATTTTCAGTTGGTTTCATACTTTTTTTTGAAGAAAATGAATATTTATAAATCTTACTCAAAAATCGTTTTTTATGCTTTCTTCACCTCGCTTTTTCTCTCATAAAAGATAATAAGAGCATTATGAGCAACATTATTCCAATCAGAAACCCTACAGATGAATATAAAGGAAATCCATAAATCATTTTCTGCTCCACACCCATTATCATTGCTGATGAGATCAGGAATGCTGTAATCAACAAACCAAGTGCCACTCTGTTGCTGGATCTGTCCATCTCTCTTGCCAACACTTGCAAATCCCTATCAATATTCTCAATTCCTTTGTCTCCTTGCTTTATTCTTTTTATCAACTCATTTGTTTGTTTTGGGAATTTTTCAATAAATCTTTTTAGATTATGTGTTGTTCTCACAACCTTTTTCATTATCTCTTTTGGGTGTACTCTGCTCTTTACAAGACTTTTGACAAATGGTTTTCCAATCTCAACAAAATTAAAATCAGGATCAAGTCCTAGAGCTGTGCCTTCTGTTGTGATTATTGTTTTGCTAAGAAGTATAAGATCAGAAGGCATATGCATGTTGTATTTCTTTGCAAGAAATAAAAGGTCACCAAACAGGCTAGATATATTTATCTCATCAAGAGAAGTATCATAATATTTTTCCATGTTGTTGTATAAATCCTCTTTAAACTCTTCAATATCTGTTTCTTCACCAACAATTCCAATATCTGTGAAACTTTCTGCTATTTCCTCTAAATTTCCAGAAATCATTGCAACAAACAGCTCTGTTATCTTGTCTTTTAATTCATCATCAAAATGACCAACTATTCCAAAATCAAGAAATGCAACTTTATTGTTTTTAAGAGCTAATATGTTTCCTGGATGAGGATCTGCATGGAAAACACCATGAATAAAAACTTGTGTTAATATAGAATCTACAATATTCTTTGCCAGAATTTTCTTACTAAACCCTTTTTTTGTTGTTTTTAGCTCAGAAAGTTTTGTTCCTGTTATAAAACT
>JABMPP010000038.1 GCA_013202955.1 Candidatus Woesearchaeota archaeon
AAAGGACACTTAAGCTCTGAGAAGGAGATACATATAAACAAAATAGAGGATTTAAGAAATATCAGTTAAATTTATAAATAGATAGTTTATCACATTTATTAGACGGCCATAGGGACTTGGTTCTACCCGTTCTCATTTCGAACACGGAAGTCAAGCGAGTTTCCGTTCCTTGTTGTACTGCATTGTGCGGGAAGCTTGGAAAGCTGTCACCTTTTTTCTATTAACCACAAATTAGTTTTCCAACACCGTTGCATTTGTTATTGTTGCAACCTTGTGTACATGTTCCGGTTGATTTTAGAGAAGTAGTTGGATTAATGCAGGAATATTCTTCCAGATTTTTATAGTCAACACATTTATCAGCAAAAGTTTCTGTTTTATCATTGGTTTTTGTTATTTTCATATATCCTATACTATAAGGATTATAATTGTCAATATATGTTTTGCATGAGATAACCTCTTGCTGGACATCTTCTGTTATCTCAAACTCACCCATATTTATCCATTGACAACCATTATGAGGGCTGGGCAGTTCTCCTAAATCAGCAACTATTGCTTTTTGGTTAACTGTCATAAGTATTGCTATAAATCCCACTGACACAATCAAAATAAGAAGTCCTGGATCAGGTTTTTTTAACATTAATCATGTTCTGAGAAATAAAGTATAAATATTTATTGGTCATACTTACTATCAACAACTTCTTTGATCTTTTTTGCTTTTTTTGGTCCAATTAGATCTATTTTCTTTAGCTGCTCTTCTGTTGCGTTTATTACTTTTTTTACAGAGCCTAATTTTTTTAACAATGGTTTTGATAGGGTTGGGCCTATGTTTGGGAGTGATGATATTATATATTCCTGCTGCTCTTTTAATGTTAAAGGCTTTTTATCGCCGTGCAAGGAGAATTCTCTTGTTGTTTCATCTTGCTCTCTTTTTGCAATTGTGTGCAGTAAAGAAGCAGTTTCTTTATAATTTTTAGTTTGTAGAATAGGAATTCCATAACTTATTGCAATTGTTGCCAGCATTCCCTGAATAGCTGTTGGGAAAATCTTTCTAACTGAGTATATGTCTCGAGTTCCTTCTATTATTATAAGTGGTCTTTCAAAATTGATTTTCAATTCTTTTATTTGTTGTAATAATCTTCCATCTATTATTGAGTTCACAAAATCCTCAACTGTTTTTATCTCAACAGCAACTCTATGTGATAAAACATAATCTCCAACTTTTAATGTCTTAAGATCCAGATCTGCTCCAATTTCTAATAATTCTTTTATTGTACCAGATGCTTTTTCTCTTATATCAGCAAATATTTTTACTCCATCTCCTTTGATATATTTTGTTAATGTTGGTTGTTGTTTTTCGAACTTTAATCCCAATTTACCTTTTAGTTTGTTTAATGTTGTGTGCATTCTTCTTTCCTTATGATACGCTGACCATCTGTATCCTTCATCCCTTGTTTTTTTTGCTAATAAGATTATCACTTTTCCCTTTTTCTGTCTTCCTGTTCTTCCTCTTCTTTGAATATGTCTTATTGCGCTTGGAATTGGTTCATAGAACATAACTAAATCAACCTCTGGGATATCTAATCCTTCTTCACCTATAGATGTGCTTATTAACACATTGAATTCTTCATTTATAAATCTATCAAGCATCTCTTTTTGATTTTTCTGAGATAAACCTGTTTCTCCTTTTTTCATCTGGCCGACAAAAATCTCTGCTTTTATGTTTTTTATTTTACTTATTTCTGACTTTATTTTTAAAGCACTGTCTCTGTATTGGTTGAATATTATTATCTTTGATTTATCCTTAATCTCTTTTTCAATTATCTCTTTTAATTTGGCTAGTTTAGGATGCTCAATATCATTCTCATACAATTTTCTTGTTTTAATAAATGCTGATTTGAAATTAAGATCTTTAACAAGATTCTTTACTGCTTTTACCTTTGTTGTTTCTGATTCTGTTTGGAGCTTTTCCAGATATTTGTATAATGATGATATTCCTTGTGTTTCAAGAAGCTCTAAAGCATGCTGCACTTTCATGGCTTCTGCCAACAAACTGACTGATTTCATCATCTCATAATCCTTATTTCCTCTTGAAAGCTCTGAATGAAGTGCTGCCTGCAATCCCAGAATATCCTTTTTTCCCATATTCTGGATTGTTGCTGATTTTATGAACCCTTTTCTCTTTACTTCTTGTAATTTTGATCTGAATGAGGCTTCTAGGAATCCCTTTATCTCAAGAAATTCTTCTGGAAGCTCGACTTCAACCCATGTTATTTCTACTTCCTGAACATATGGTTTTACATCTGGATCAATGTCTGTTCTGATTTCTACATCTTCTATATGAAGATTCTTGCACACTTCTTCTATTTTCTCAACATCGCTTCCAGGAGAAGCTGTTAGAGCGAGAATTCTTGGATATTTTGCGATTTTATTGTATTGTTTTGCTATAAAACTATAGGCATACTCTCCTGTTGCCCTATGTGCTTCATCAAAAACAATCAAAGAGACCTCTTCAAGATTTATTTTTCTTGAGATAATATCATTTTCCATACCTTGTGGTGTTGAGAATATAAATTTTGCATCTTTCCAGAGCTCTTCTCTTTTATCTGGTGCCACCATTCCTGTGAATAAAACAAACTTAGATTCATCTACATCAAGATATCTTTTGAATGTGTTTAGGTGCTGTTCTGCTAATGGTCTTGTTGGAGCTAGGATAAGTATTTTTGATTTTGGATAGTTCTTTAATCTCTGGATTGCCAAAAGCATAGAAACTGCTGTTTTTCCCATTCCGGTTGGTAGCACAACCAATGTGTTCTTTTCATTACATGTTGCAAGAATTGTTTCTTGATACAATCTTGGAGTAAAGTCTTTAAGCATAACTTTATAGAAAAAAAACCAGTTTATATATCTTATGCACACTTGTCCATTGTCCAGTGGCTTTGACACTGGGTCTGGAAACACTAAGAAATCAAAGATTTCTGGTGTGCTAAAAATTGTGAAACAATTTTTAAGCAATTTGTTTTCCGCTGTCCAGTGGAGTTAAGAATTTTCACACTTTTCTTTTAAATCTTGGATAAGTATCTTGCTACAATCCACTTCAGCGTCTGCAAGTAGGAATAAACAGAAATCTCTTATTTGCTCTTCTTCTATTCTGTAGCAGGTTTTTGGATCTTTTGTGTCTTTTGCAAAGTTGTAGAAGCACAAATCCACTGCCTCTGGATTTTCCAGGGAAGCGCATCTATTTGTTTCTGCAACAACTGATGCTGATATTGATTCAGATGGGTTGCTGAATTCTTGCATATTGTTCACAAGCTTATATAGCATTCCAATAGAAAAAACACCAGCTATAGCAATAAAAAATATAAGAAGAAATACTTTTAGATTGGTTTTAGTATCTGCTGCTTTTACTGCGTTGTGTATCTCATGGTTTGGATGGCCTGCTTCTATTAATCTGCTTTTGATCTTATCAATATCAAAACCCATTTTTTTTGTTTTCTTTATGTAATCAACAAGTTCTTTGTCTGCCATATTACATCATATGCCTCTCTATTGCAAGATAATAAATAAACCAAAAAAATACTGAAAGGAACAAGCTTCCAAAAAGCATCACAACTAATGTACTGCTAATTGCTATCATTATGGAAGCAGCAATTATAAAACTAAAAAATAATGCGTATGTTGATCTTCCTCCAAAAAATGCTGTTGAGCCGTCTAATGGTGGAACAGGTAACATGCTGAAAACAGCATACCATAGGTTAAACACAACAATTATTGAAAAAATCTCAATATTTGTTGAGAAATATAGGATTTTGAATATAAGAGCTAATATAATATTTGAGAGTGGGCCTGAAAACGCTATTATAGTGCTTAGGTAAGTGCTAAGACCATATCTAAACATTCCTAATCTATGTAGTGTCATATGATGAATAAGAACCCCACCAGGCGCTAAAAAATACAATTTTCCTGATGAAACAATTGTTAGCAATAGACCAATAACAACACCATAAGGCCATATTCTGAATTCTGCTTTATAACTAGATATTAACCCAACAAGCTTTTGCATACATACATGAAGAGCAACAGATATCATAACAATGAAAAGCACTTTTATTATGTTTGTTATCCATAAATAAGCTACAAAATTCTCTCTTCCATCATTAAATCCAAATATAAGTGTCATCACAAGTATTGCTATAACTACATCTCTTACTTCAGCTACACTAAAATTAAAATGTCTTCTTACTCTATCCCAATAAACTCCCATAGAACATTCTTTAATTGTTATGTATTTAAGTATTTTGTTTTTTACCCTGAAAAGGTAAATTTATAATTTATTTGATTTTCTAAAATCTCTTTAACACCTTTTTCATGGCCAGCACCCATTATTGCAATAATCTTCTTGTCTGGATATTTTTCAGTTAGGTATTTGAGATTTTTTGCCATTACACTATTTCTTTCTGATATAAGAACTCTGTAAAGATTTGGGTATCTTTTTCTTACTTTATTTATCATTTTTTCTATTATTTCTTCTGCAGGAACTTTTGTTAAGTCAAGATTTTGTATTCCTAATTCCTCCATCTCTTTTTTTCTGTTGAAAATTCCCTTGAATATGTCAGCAATAAAATTAAATCTTTCCTTCCATGTAAAATATTTTGAGATTCTCCTTAATGTTATCTCTATGTCCTGGTCTATAAAAGCAAGCTTTATTTTATTCTTTTTTGCTATTTTTATTGCTCTTAGCATTTCAGAGCCAGGAGAAACACCAACAAATTTACCTAATTTTTTTTCAGCCCATGCTCCAATAAGTGCAAACAAAAATCCTTTTACTCCAACTCTAAAAATTGAGTAGAAATTAATTTTTCTGTTTTTCTGCTGTAGTGAATAATATCTTTTGTGATCTAACTCTAAAGCAATTATCCCTGGTTTATCTTTTTCTATTGCTTTTTCTACTTCTTGCATGCTCTGCTTTGCAATATGAGAGGTTCCTATTATTTTAAGATTTGAGGTCATAATGTTGAGGATATGTGGTTGTTTTTAAACTTATGGAAACAAATAAATAGTTCTTGTTCAATTTTAAGTGTATGGAAAAAGATATGATTAAGTTAACACCAAATCTAGGTGTTGGTTTTGTGTTTCAGATATTAAAGTTTTTTGGGATAATATTGATAATTATTTTATCAATATTATATGTGAATTTTCTGGCTGGGTTTAATGTGCCTGAGTTTTTATGGGAGATAATGAAAGACAGTTTTTCTATTGTTAGTGAGGCTTTTGGTGGTGTTGGATTGAATGCGTATGAGCTTTCAATATATATTGTTGAGGATGTTTTAACACATATATGGGTTCAAATAGTAGCTGTGCTTTTTTTAGTTGTTGTGAGTGTTTTGG
>JABMPP010000039.1 GCA_013202955.1 Candidatus Woesearchaeota archaeon
CATCCCTCATACGGTTATCAGGGTAAACACCTTAAAGATATCGGTTGAAGAGTGTAAAAAAAGATTAGAAGCACTAAACTGGATACTAAAACAGATTCCATGGTGCAAAGAAGGATTCTGGATTGAGGGAGAAAGAAGGGATGTAGGAAACTTAAAAGAACATTTATTGGGTTATATCTATATACAGGAAGCAGCAAGCATGATTCCTCCTGTTGTTTTGGTTCCTAAGCCAGGAGACAAAGTGTTAGATATGTGCGCTGCACCAGGCTCTAAAACAACCCAGTTAGCTCAATATATGAAAAATAAAGGTGTTTTGGTGTGCAATGACTACAAAGGCATGAGAATAAAGCCTTTAGGCATAAATATACAGAAATCAGGCATAACAAACAACATAATCACTCTAATGCACGGCCAGTGGTTCAAAGATCATGAATTTGATAAAATACTAGTTGATGCTCCATGCTCAGGCACAGGAACAATAAGAAAATCACTAAAAACACTGAGAATATGGAATCCTATTATGATAAAAAGATTAGCAGGAACTCAAAAGCAGCTAATAGAAAAAGCATTCAATAACCTGAAAAAAGGTGGAATGTTAGTTTACTCAACATGCACAATGGAGCCAGAGGAGGATGAAGGGATTATTTCCCATTTATTGAACAAATATAAAGATGCAGAAATACAAGATATAAAATTAAACATTAAATCAAGCAAACCAATAACAGAGTTTAACAAAGAAAAATACAACAAAGAAGTAAAGAAATGCCTGAGAGTGTGGCCACAAGACAATGATACAGAGGGATTCTTTGTGGCAAAGATAAAGAAGATGTAAAATGATAAAAGCTGTTATTTTTGATTGGGGAGGAGTTGTGATAGACTCTCCTGCAGAAGCACTATTCCAATATTGTGCGGATCACCTCAATGCTCCAAAGAAAGAATTCAAAAAAACATATATGAAATATGAACCAGATATCTTTAGAGGGGTTCTTTCTGAAAAACAGACCTGGGAAAAAATTTGCCAAGAGCTGGGTGTTAAAGAGCCAACTGTTGGGTCACTTTGGTATGATGCTGTTAAAAACGCTGTCAAAGAGAAAAAAGAGGTTACTCTGCTTATCAACAATCTTAAAAAAAGCGGTTACAAAGTTGGGTTTTTGTCAAACACAGAGATTCCGGCTACGAGATTTTTCAAGAAGCAGGATTACCCTGTTTTTGACGCTTATGTATTCTCATGCTTTGAGGGCATAATAAAGCCGGAGAGAAAGATATATGAGCTGGCTTTAAACAGGCTTGGGGTTAAGCCAGAAGAATCGATATTTATCGATGACAGGGAAGAGAATGTTGAGGGAGCAAAAAGAGTTGGAATGCATGCAATAGTTTTCAAGGATATTGAACAGCTAAAAAAAGAGTTGGAATCTTTTTCAGTGAAGACAGAATGATAAAAGCAATTATTTTTGACTATGGAGGTGTATTATCAGTCAATGCAAACCTTCGTTTGTTTGGTGAGAATTATGCACTTAAATTTGGGGCAAATCCTGAAAAGTTCAATAAATTAATGATTAATAATTGGTTTCAGGCAAGAGTGAATAAGATTGATTCAGAATTATTCTGGAAAAATCTATCTGATTTCTTAAAAATAGAAAAAGAGGTTCTCAGAAAGGATTTTATGGATTTTTTTGGATTCAGATATGATGTTTTAGAGCTAATCAAAAAACTAAAAAAGAATTACAAGTTGGGTTTATTGTCCAATCAGATAGAAGATTGGTTAGAGGAAGTTATTGAAGAACATAAACTGGATGAAGTCTTTAATGTGATTGTAACATCATATGAAAGCAAACTGGCAAAACCAGATATTGCTATTTTCAAAGAAACAGTTAAGAGATTAGGTGTAAAACCTGCGGAATGTGTTTATGTGGATGACTTAGAGACAAATATTCCCCCCGCAAAAAAAGTAGGAATGAAAACAATTTTATTCAGGGATTTTGAACAGCTAAAAAAAGAGCTGGAGCCCTTTGTTGATATAAAGAATGGAAGGTAAAAAATGACAGAATTATTCTTATACAAGCCTGTAGACAAATTATATCATTCAGTAATGGACCATATGCCTGAACCTATACAAAGAAAAGAAAAAACATCTGCTTTTTTACTTGGCGGAGCAGGAATAACAGCAGTTGTTAAAGGCCTACAAAAGCTTGCTGAAACAAATCTAATAAACTTTGTAATGACTGATTTTAATGAAAAATATCTGCCTGTATTGGAAGGAATGTGCATAGCAGGAATTACTGGAGTTCCTCTGTGGTATATGACAACACACCCAACAGAATTTAAGAGGATATTAAGAGACCACCCTGTTTATTCTGCAGGAATGATTGGTGTTTATGTTGGAAGTGTAGGAACAGCTTTGGTTGATTTGATTAATGGATAAAATCCGAAACCTTTATATACTGGTTTTCTTTCCTTTGTGTTAATTAATTCTTAGATATAATTCTAAGTGACTTTAAATGGAAACAAAAGATATTGTAAAAAAAGGCACAACAACAGTAGGTATTGTGTGCAGTGATGGTATTATTCTAGCTGCTGATAAAAGAGCAACTGCAGGAAACTATATAGTGACAAAGCAGGTTAAGAAGATATACCAGATAGCTGATAATGCTTCTGTTACAATGGCCGGAACTGTGTCAGATGCACAGTTAATGGTAAAGCTAATCAAGGCAGAGACAGCTCTTAAAAAGATGAGAACAGGAAGACAACCATTGATAAAAGAGGTTGCGAATCTTCTTGGAACCTTAGTATACTCAAACATAAGAAAAATGTCAATGATACCAGGCATTTCCCATTTTGTTATGGGTGGTTTTGACGAAACAGGATATCATCTTTATGATATATTCGCTGACGGCTCTGTAACACTATGTGATGATTTTATATCTTCAGGATCTGGAAGTGTTATGGCATATGGTGTTCTGGAAACATTGTATAAGAAAGGTATTTCAGTTGAAGAAGGAGCAAAGCTTGCAGTTAAGTGTATAAATGCTGCACTGCAAAGGGATTCTGCTTCTGGCGGCGGTATGGATGTTGTGGCAATCACAAAAGGCGGAATTAAAACTGTTCTAGACAAGGAATTAAATCAAAAAATAGAATTTTAAATTTCCCAAAATGGAAATAAAAATGTATTCTTAAAATAAGGTGTAATTATGGGTGAAATACTAAAGGAAGTTTTAAAATACCTTCCTAAAGATATAATAAGTGAAGCTACTTTTGAAGGTTCTAATATAGTGCTATATACAAAAGATAAGGATTTTTTTCTAGATAATAATGGTTCAATAAAACAAATAGTTGATGATATAAAGAAAAGAGTCGAACTAAGACCAGATCCTGTTATATGCATGGAGCTGGAAAAAGCAGAGAAAAAGATAAAATCAATACTTCCTGCTGAAGCAGGAGCAGATAATATTATATTTGATCCACAAAGGTCAATGGTTATTATTGAGGCTGAAAAGCCAGGATTAGCAATAGGAAAGCAGGGAAGCATATTAAGAGAAATAAGAGCTGAAACATTATGGGTTCCGTTGATTAGAAGAACACCTGCAATAAGATCAAAATTAATAGAAAACATAAGGGAAGTTCTTTATCAAAATAATGATTATAGGAAAAAGTTTCTGAAAAGTGTTGGACATAGAATATATGATGGCTGGAAAAGAGGAAAAAAGAATGAATGGGTGAGGTTAAGCTTTTTAGGAGGTGCAAGAGAAGTAGGAAGATCATGTATTTTACTACAAACCCCAGAATCAAGAGTGCTTCTTGACTGTGGAATTAATGTTGCTTCTGAAAGAGATGCGTATCCTTTTTTGGATGCTCCTGAATTCAAGATAGAAGAATTAGATGCTGTTATTATTTCACACGCACATCTGGATCACTCAGGATTTGTGCCTTATTTATATAAATTTGGCTATAAAGGGCCTGTTTACTGCACAGAACCAACAAGAGACGTATCAGCTCTGTTACAGCTAGACCTTGTAAAAATACAAAGAGGAGAGGGAAAAGAGCCAATATTCACATCTGAGGAGATTAGGGAGTTTGTAAAACACTCAATAACTCTGGAATATAATGAAGTTAGTGATATAACTCCTGATATTAGAATAACATTGTATAATGCAGGCCATATACTTGGTTCATCCATGGTTCATATGCATATTGGGAATGGTTTGCACAATTTCCTTTATTCAGCTGATATGAAATTCGGCAGAACACAACTTTTAGAGCCTGCTATAACTGATTTTCCAAGACTTGAAACATTAATGATTGAATCCACATATGGTGGAAGAGATAATGTTCTGCCTTCAAGGGTGGAATGCGAAAAAGAGATGGCTGAAATACTTAAAAAAACAATAAAAGATAAAGGAAAAATATTGATTCCCGTGTTGGGAGTTGGAAGAGCACAAGAAGTGATGCTTGTTGTTGAAAATCTTATAAGAACAGGTAAGGTTGATAATATTCCTGTTTATATTGATGGTATGGTGTGGGATGTTACTGCAATACACACAGCATATCCTGAATTCCTTAATAATTTTGTAAGGAATCAAATATTTCATAAAGATAGTAATCCCTTTATGTCAGACATATTTAAGAGAGTAGGAAGCCCCAAGGAAAGAAAAGAGGTTATAGAAAATACAGGTGCATGTATTATTTTAGCAACATCAGGAATGCTTATGGGTGGACCTTCTGTTGAGTATCTAAAATCATTGTCTTCTGGCAAAAAACATTCATTGATATTTGTTTCATATCAAGGAGAGGGCTCTTTGGGAAGAAGAATCCAAAGAGGAGAAAGGGAGATTTCTTTTGGTGTTGGACATAAGCAGGAAGTGATGAAAATAAATATGGATATACATACAATAGAAGGATTTTCAGGACATTCTGATAGAAAAGAATTAATGAGCTTTGTCTATAAATGCAGTCCAAAGCCAAAAAAAGTTATTATAAACCACGGTGAGAATTCAAGATGTTTAGATTTAGCTTCTTCTATTCATAAAACAAACAGAATAGAAACAAACGCACCAAGAGTGTTAGAAGCATTAAGACTTAGATAGATTTCTTTGGATAATTATTATCAAAAAAAAGTTTTAAAAAGAATCTAGGCCTCAATGACATGTTCAGTTAGTTTGTTCTGAAGCTCATTATACTCTTTTTTCATGCTTTCAAGCTCCATCTTCTTATAGGGGTTGATTTGTTTATGCTGGTCGTCCCATTCTAGAACCTTTAATCGGTCTCTCATTTGGGTCATTCTTTCCTTTATTTGTTCCAATGTTTCTTTTTGTTCATCCATTTTTATCATCCCCTTGAAATTTAGAAACTCAAGATCTTATATAAAGATTATGCTTAATTTTGTTTTTCTACGTAGATAGTGACAAATCATTAAAATAAAATACATAAATCTATACAAATCTATACTTTTTTAGACGGGGAAAATATAACGAATTTTTTTGATGTATATACCAGAGAATAGAAAAATATATAAAGGGTAAATCCCAGAATATAACTACGCGGATATTAATCCCAAAAGTGCCATAAGGGGAAATCGGAAATCATAGGAGGCGTACGAAAACGGGGGTGGACTGTCATATGAAAGATAGCTCCATCTATGAATTGGTGACAATGAAAATCACAAACAAGAAGATATTTGAGGTTGTAGGCGAAATAGTTGGTGAAGACGCTGTTCAAGTAGTCGAATATCTAAAAGGAAAAAAGAATATTTCTGAGTTTAAAATAGCTGAGCAGATAAATTCTGAGATTCATGAGATAAGGAATATCCTATACAGGCTTCATAATCAACATCTTGTTACATATAAAAGGAAAAAAGACAGGCAGAAAGGCTGGTATATCAGCTACTGGACATTTAACAAGAAAAGAATAAAAGAGCTTGTAGCTTCTCTAAAAAAGCAGAAATTAGAGAAATACAGAGAAAGATTGGATAAAGAAGTGGAAAACAAAGATGCTTTCTTCATGTGCAAGAATGCATGCACAAGAATGGATTTTGACCAGGCAACAGATTTTGACTTTAAATGTCCAGAATGTGGCTCATTACTTGACCATCAAGACAACACAAGAACAATCGAATTCTTACAAGAGAAAATAAAGGAATTAGAAATTACTAGCTAAATTGATTATTGATTACAAATGGTTGGTAGAATTCTTTAATTATTTCACCAAAATCATGATATTTTGGTTTTCCATCTTTACCTAATAACATTCTTAAATCTCTCATTAAAACAGGATTCTCATTTATTTTTGAATGCTCTAGGTCAGTAAGAGCTTCTAAAAACTCATCCTCATGTCTAAAATGTACTGTTGGTTGAATACCAAATACATCTCCTGCCATGTCTTCTTTAGTTGGGTGTATTAAAATAACTGGTTTTCCCATCATTAATGCGTATCTCATTTCTGTTTCTGTTCCAATACTTCTACCATCTTTTACTGTTTTGATAATCTCTTTTCCTGATTCAGTTTCATTTTCTTCTATGTCAATGGTTCTTCTATTGCTTGGATAAAATGCTATTATAAGATCACTATAAGGAACAAAATAATTTAGGTCACGGTGTGTTGTGTGGGCTTTTCCCTTATCATCATATGTTGTGTCAGCTAAAACAATAGGATTTACAATTAAACCATATTCTTGTAATTTTCTTGAAAATTCATTAATTCTTTTTTCTTCATCTAATTTTTCCTTTACAATTTCACCTTTTTCACCATCCTTAACTTTTACACTAGTGATAGGACCTGCAGCATAAACAACAACTGATCTTTTACCATTATCTTTATAATCATATAAAAGTTTTAAGAGACTGATAACAGCATTTTGTTTAGGCATTACAATGTGATTTACGTAATGGCTAGTTGGATCTTGTTTTAAAAATTCTCGTATTTGGCTATAAAGTTCTGGTACATATTCCTCAAGAACTGGTTGTGGTATTTTTATAATTTGACTATAAAGTGCTTGCTTTCTTTTATTAAAATCTGTAAGTGACATTGCATGAGATTTTGCTATCTCTGTATCAAGAGCTATCCAATCCAATAATTCTCCTATTTTATGAGAATATGGTGTGTGTTTAAGCTTCTCAGCTACTATTTCAGGTGCATTTATAACACTAACAATAGTATCAATGCTTCTAATATCATCTATAGATGTGAATTCTGATGGAAGCCTAACAATATTTGGAATTGGTTGTTCTCCTGCAAAAATAGTTAATGGTGTGTCTATAATTATTGATTCATTTTGATGTTGCAGCATATGATTTTTTGCTTTTTCAATTGTGGCATTACGATTCATTTGTTTAAGTAAATAATCAATCTTAGGAATATGTCTTTTTTTTGTATACATAACTTCTCTTGGTGTTTCCTCAAAAAGATCTCCAAGAGAGATAATATGAACATCCCCATTAAATTCTTGTTTAAAATATTTTTGTACCTGTTGAAGTAGCTCTGTTTTACCCATTCCTGGAATAGAATCAACAATTATGTTTGCCTTTCTTTTTGTCTTTGCCACTTTATAGTTAAGAATTAATTATTATTTATAAAGCTTACCTAACTTATATGTTTCAATATTTCTCTCATATCTTTTTTCTCAATAACTATATCACTTACTTTGGCTAATTCATCTGAAGTACAGTTAAAAGCAATAGATAATCCAGAATTTTTTGCTATTTCAACATCATTATGGCTGTCACCAACAAAAACACACTCTTTTAGATCAATCCCCTCTTTTTCAGCAATTTGCTTTAATGCTGTAAATTTATGTTCATAATCATAATTAGTTGTTTCTATTCCTGTTATCTCTCCATTTTCATCAAACAGAATTTCATTAAAGAAGTAATAATCAAACAATTCTTTATAATCTGGATAAACATAATTTATTACTGTTTTATCTGTTCCTGAAATGACTGCTATCTTAAAACCATTCTTCTTTAAAGTTTCAATAAGCTTTCTTGCACCCTTCATCTCTTTAAAGTCCTTAATTGCCTCAAGAATCACTTTTTTATTGGCTCCTTTTTCCTTCCAAAGTTTGATATCATTTTCAGCCCATTCATGATAAGAAACCTCTCCTCTGTAATACTTATCATAACAAGCTATTCTTCTTTTATCATCCATTAGATCTAAATGTTCATGAAGTCTAATCCATATGGACCCAATCTCATCAACTATTGTGCCATCCACATCAAAAACAATAAGTTTATGTTTCATACAGCATTGATAAAGCTTATATAATAAAAGCTTTTCTTTAATACAATGGAAGATTTAGATAAATGGAGAAAAGCCGGGAAAATAACTGGTGAAGCTAGAAGATATGGTGCAACCCTAATTAAAAAGAACTCTAAAATAATAGATGTTGTTGAAAAAGTAGAGGAAAAGATAAAGAATTTAGGTGGAGAATGCGCTTTTCCTGTTAATACCTCTTTAAATGATTGTGCAGCTCATGACACTGCAAGGCCAGAGGATGAGAGAATTTTCACAGATGAGGTTGTTAAACTAGACCTAGGAGTGCATGTAGACGGTTGCATAGGCGACACAGCAGTCACTGTTGATCTGTCAGGAAAGCACGAAAAGCTGTTAAAGGCTTCTGAAGAAGCATTAAAAGCAGCTATTGAAGCAGCAAAACAGTTTAAATCATTAGGAGAAATCGGAAGAGCAATACAGGAAAGCATCTCAAAATATGGGTTTGCGCCTGTAAGAAATCTTTCTGGCCATGGATTATCTGAATATAATGTTCATACATCTCCAAGCATACCAAATTATGATACAGGAGATAAAAGAATTTTAGAAAAAGAAACAATAATTGCAATAGAACCATTTGCAAGCATGGGCAAAGGTGAGATATATGAATCAGGTGATGCAAATATTTTCTCCCAAGTCGCAAGAAAAGGGGTTAGAAACCCAATAACAAGAAATATCTTGAAAGAAATCGAGAAATATAAAGGATTACCATTTTCATTAACATGGTTAGTGAAAAAGTTTACTTTACCAAAAACAAATTTTGCTTTAAGAGAATTAATGAACCTAGGAATTCTAAAGGGATATCCTCCATTGATTGACAAAGCACATGGAACCATCTCCCAAAAAGAGCACACATTGTATATTGGTGATGAAGTAGAAGTGTTAACTAAGTGATTAAAGCATCTTAATTACATCTATTAATCTATTACTATATCCCCATTCATTGTCATACCAAGAAACTATATCTACAAAATCATTCTGAATCACTCTTGTGAATGCTGAGTCATAGATAGAAGAATGTGGATTGCCGATAATATCAGAAGAAACCAAATGTCCATCAGAGAACTCTAATATCCCTTTCAGTTCATTTTGAGCAACTGATCTAAACAAATTATCCAACTCCTCTTTAGATGTTCCTTTCTTTAAATCAACAGAAAAATCAACCAATGAGCCGTCTGCAACAGGCACTCTCATTGCCATTCCATCTAATCTATCTTTTAACTCAGGAATAACCAATGCAACTGCTTTTGCAGCTCCTGTTGTTGTTGGCACAATATTTGTTGCAGCTGCTCTTCCTCTTCTTAAATCCTTATGAGACGCATCAACTATTCTCTGGTCTGCTGTATAAGAATGAACAGTTACCATGAATCCTCTTTGTATTCCAAAATTATCATTTAAAACTTTAGCAATTGGAGCTAAACAATTAGTTGTGCATGATGCATTGCTAACAACATGGTCTTTGTCCTTATTATAGCTATGCTCATTAACTCCCATCACAATTGTTTTGACCTCATCTTTTGCAGGAGCAGATATCAACACTTTTTTTGCACCTGCTTTCAGATGTTTTGAAGCAAGTTCTTTTGTTCTGAAGAATCCAGTGCTCTCAACAACAACATCTATTCCTAAATCCTGCCATGGAAGTTTTTCAGGGTCTTTTTCAGCAAAAATCTTTAATTCCTTTCCATTAATAATAAGAGAGTTATCTTCTGCTTTTACATCAGCACCTAAAATCCCATGAACAGAATCATATTTAAGTAAATAAGCCAAGGAAGCAGTGTCTGAAAGATCATTTACAGCAACAAACTCAATATCAGGATCATTGAATCCTGCTCTGAATACTAACCTTCCTATTCTTCCAAAACCATTGATAGCAACTCTTACGATTTTTATTACCTCTTTTTTTCCAAATTTCTTACAGTTGATAGCAATGTTCCAAAAATCCTTGATTTTTCAGAACATTTATGGCAACTCTAACCATTTTTCATCTCCGCTTCCTTTTCAGCAATCTTTAATCTTGTTTTAATAACAGTGTCAGGATTCAATGAGATTGAATCAATTCCTTGCTCAACCAAAAATTGTGCAAAATCCTCATAATCGCTTGGTGCTTGACCACATATTCCTATTTTTCTGTTTTTCTCTTTAGCTGTATGTATAACTTGTGAGATTAATCTTTTAACTGCTTCATTTCTTTCATCATAAATAGAGGAAACTAACTCAGAATCTCTATCTAATCCTAATGTTAACTGTGTAAGGTCATTTGAGCCTATTGAGAACCCGTCAAATATCTCAGCAAACTGATCAGCTAATATAACATTGGAAGGAATCTCACACATAACATAAACCTCTAAATGATTTTCTCCTCTTTTTAATCCGTTTTTTTCCATCTCAGCAAGCACCTTTTTGCCCTCTTCAACAGTTCTGCAAAATGGAACCATAATTTTTATGTTAGTTAACCCAAAAACATCTCTTACTTTCTTTAAAGCTCTACATTCTAGTGCAAATGCATCTTTATAATTCACATTATAATATCTAGAAGCACCTCTCCAACCTATCATTGGATTTTCTTCAACTGGTTCATAGAGCTTTCCTCCTACTAAATTAGCATACTCATTGCTCTTGAAATCGCTTAATCTTACAATAACATCATTTGGATAAAAGGCAGCTCCTAATATTGCGACACCTTCAGCTAATTTGTCAACAAAAAACTCTGTTTTGTCCTCATAACCTTTAGTACGCTTCTCTATTTCTGCTTTTACTTTCTTGTCTTTTAAACTATTAAAATTCAACAAAGCATTTGGGTGTATACCAATATGAGAATTTATAATAAACTCTTCTCTTGCCAATCCTACTCCATCATTTGGCAGAAAACTATACTCAAATGCGTGTTCAGGAGAACCAAGATTCATCATTATTTTTGTTCTTGTTTTAGGAATATTCTCAAGATTGATTGATTTTACACCAAAAGTGACTAATCCTTCATATACATAACCTTCCTCTCCTTGAGAGCAGTCAACTGTAACACTTTTCACGTCTTTTAATTTTTCAGTGCCATTTCCTGTTCCAACAATACACGGAATCCCCATTTCTCTTGAGATAATAGCTGCATGACAATTATTTACCAATAGGGGGGTATATCTTTCACTAAATACTATGTAATTGTGGTTGTCTTCAACAGTTATGTTATAAACATCATCAACTCCTAAATCTTTAACAAATGAAACTCTTGTTTGTCTAAAATCAGAACTTAAAATCCTAGAGATATTACTCTTTGTTTTTTTATCCAGTAAATTTAAAGACGTTGAAATCAATTTTTCATCAATTAACAAGTTTTTTCTTATTCTGTTATTAATTTCTGAATTAGTCCATTTTCTGAATAATTGTTTTGTATTAAAGAATCTTGTTCCCATTGTTCTAAAATCTTTGCATGTCACTCTTTTGGTGAATCTATTCAGTTCGTTAAGTTTTTCAACTATCTGAACATTGTGGATATTTCTATTTGTTGAAACTTGAGGAACAATTCCAATTCTTAAACAAGATATTATCACTGGTTCAAGCAGTTCTTGTTTTGAAATGTAAATACTAATCCTTCCTTTTGAAAATGTCCCATCACCATCAATAACTCCTCCTAAAAAATTATAAGCCACACTTTCATCAGTTTGTAGCAACATTTCAGTAATTGATTCCATTTCAAGCTTTAATTCTCTTGCAATTAGTTTTGAATAACACCTATATGAATTTGCATTTCCAATAACTTTTTCTCCCCTAATAAAGCCTTCTGAAGGTTTTTTTGGACTTTCCCTAAATGTTTTATTATAGGTTGCTTGTAAACATTTATTCATTTTTGTAATAAATCTTTTTTTCTCCTCTATAGGTTTTTGAATAAAAGTAACCTCTCCATGGGTTCTTGATTGATAAATATGTCCATCTGTCATTAATCCACCTAATAAATATGCAATATTTTGTTCTTTTTGAGTTGACTTAGTCAATTGTGGAATACTTTGTGCAACCAATAAACATTCCTTATTGTTTAATATATCTTTGATTTTAGAATCAATGAGTTTTCCATCTCTAATATTCAACATTTTATGATCTGGGGTAATTTTTAAAAAATTGTTTTTCATTCTTCCACTTTGAGAAGAACAAGTTTTGATCAATTTTCCTTTTTTCTTCATTACAGCCTGAATATTTTTCCATTCGGTTTTTAATGTTTTCCTGTTTAAAGAAGGCACTTTTAATCCTTCATATCCTCCTTCAAAAACATTTTTTAGACTTCTAAATCCTTTATCAGTTAGAATCTTTGTATCTCCTGAAAAACATGTTCTTCCACCTCTATTTGTAACAATAGCAGCTGCTATTTTCATTATTGGCTCCCAATCAGGATCAGTCATGTCTGTTACTAAAACATCACCTTTGTTGAACTTATGAATATCTTTTGCCTTCATGATCATATTTACTTTTCCAGCACCTATTTTTTCTCCAACACTCTTTCCTGTCACTAATTTATTTCCTTTGCCTCTTAACTCATAATGGTCAATTTTTTTCACGCTTTTTTGAGAATGAACTGTTTCTGGTCTTGCCTGCACTATGAATAATTCATTTGTGTTTCCATCTTTTGCCCATTCCATATCCATTGGCTTGTAATGGCCTGCTTTATGAGAATAATGATCCTCAATAATACACGCCCACTCTGAAAGCTTTATCAGCTCATCATCAGAAAGCACAAACTTTTCTCTGTCTGTTTGCTTTACAGGGATATTTTTTGTTGGTGTTTTTCCTTCTGCATACACCATTCTTATTTTTTTGTCACCAATTTTTTTGCTTATTATAGATTTGAATCCTTTTTTCATTGTTGGCTTGAAAACATAATATTCATCTGGGTTTACTGCTCCCTGCACAACATTTTCTCCTAATCCATAAGCTGCTGTTATGAAAACAACATTTTGAAATCCAGATTCAGTATCAATAGAAAACATCACTCCAGAGTTTGCTTTATCGCTTCTGACCATCTTCTGCACTCCAATGCTCAATCCAATTGAAAAATGGTCAAATCCTTTATCTTCTCTGTAGCTAATAGCTCTGTTTGTAAACAATGAAGCAAAGCAGTTCTTGCATGCCTCAACAAGCTGTTTATCACCTTTTATGTTTAAATATGTCTCTTGCTGGCCTGCAAAACTCGCATCAGGAAGATCCTCAGCAGTTGCAGAGCTTCTAACAGCAACATCAGTATTTTTTCCATACTGCTTTTGCATATGATGATAACCCTCTTTTATAGCATCCTCAACCTCTTTTGGAAGCTTGGCATTTCTTATCAAATCTCTTACTTTTTTCCCTCTTTCAGCAAGATTCTTAACATCTTTTGTGTTTAGATCTGACAAAACCTTTTTTATTTTCTCACGTATTTTTGAGTGATCTAAAAGATAATGATAAGCATGAGCTGTAACAGCATAACCATTTGGAATATTTACTCCTTTATCTGTCAGATTCTTATACATCTCACCTAAAGAAGCATTTTTCCCTCCAACATGTTTGACATCTTCTATTCCTAACTGGTCAAACCATAGAATGAGTGCTTTCCCCTTGTCCATTTTAATCTTAAACCATTCAGATGAGTATATAAACATTTGTTAGTATCAAGAAATGATAAAAACCACTGTTTTTTCCAAAAGCTTTAAATCTACTCTGTTTTTTCTGGACACTAACATGGATTACATTGATAAAAAACCCAAAAGTGGTCTTACTGTTTATATGGAAGAGATAGGAAAACCTGAGTATGATCCTCTTACACCTAATCAGGAAGTGTTGCTTGCTCAGAGGATAAAACAAGGAGACCAAGAAGCATTTTTTGAATTATTTAAACACAACCTAAGATTTGTTATTTCTGCTGCAAAAATGTTTAATAACTATTCTGACAAAATGTCTCTTGAAGACAGAATACAAGCAGGAAATATGGGTCTGTTTGAAGCAGCCAAAAGATATGATGAAACAAGAGGGTTTAAATTCATAACATACGCAGTGTGGTGGATAAAACAAAGAATAAGAAGTGCTTATTTTGAAAAATATAAGTATGTTGTTAAATTGCCAATGAACAGGCAAGCACTAATTGGAAAAATAAAAGAGAACCATGAAACATTCCTTGCAGTAAACGAAGGAAGAGAACCAACTTCTTATCAGTTAATAGATCTAATGAAACAAACGAGCGGAAAACTGCCTAATTTTTGTAATGTAGATGATATTTACTTAGATGGTGTTCATATTGAAAAATCTTTAGATCAAAATCTTTGGGAAGATGATAAAAGACAAGTCTACAATAAAATTCCCGACACTAGTTCACTAGATCCTGAAAAATATTCTATGCAGACAAATGGGCATGAAGATATAGAAAAATTACTTTCGCTTCTTGATAAAAGAAGCCGTACAATAGTATGCATGTATTTAGGTATTGATGGATATCAGAAACTAACTCTTGAAGAGATAGGAACTGAGTTTGGTTTTACCAGAGAGCGTGCAAGACAGATAAAAAGAGATGCTCTAATCACGTTAAGACATCCTGCACATAAAGAACTTGTGATGAATTTAGTTGATTAAGGTATTCTTCTTAATTGTTTTATTAGATAACTGTCTTTGTCATCAGAGATTGTTTTTGCTTCTTCTTGTTTTATGGGTACTGTTTTTTCCTTCTCAAACTCACCCACAACTTTAGAATTATCTTTTAACTCCAGCTCAACAGTTGACATCTCTTCTTCTGAAAGCTGTTTTGGCTCCCATTGAAAATCTATTCCATCATTCTGCTTTCTTGGAATAATATTCACAGCAAAATGTGGCTGTTCTTGACCTGCAGGAATTCCATTACTAACCAATATATTTGTTCCCTGTAGTTTTAATGCTTCAAATAAATGTATAGATATCTTATTAACAATCTCAAACACATGGCTAACAATATAATCAGGAACCTGTTCTATAATTGGGAAATGATCTTTTGGCATAACAATAACATGACCAAGAGAAACAGGATTTGGGTCAAGGACAGCAACAACTTTATCATCTTCAAATATCTTGTTCCCATTCTTTACTTCATCGCAATGTTTGCAGCTGCTCATTCTCCAAACATCACCCGTGCAATTGAATCAAGATCTGCTCCATTATCCTCTTCTTTTTCTTTCTTTTTAGTTGGCTTTTTAACTAGTTTCTCTGTTTTTTTCTTAACTACCTTTTTCTTTGGTTTTTCTTTGAATTCAGCCTCGACAACTTTTTGTTTTTTAGGTTTTTCAGCCGCTTCAAACTTGGTTTTTTGAAGCAAAATCTTTTTTATCTCATCTAGCTGTTTTGTTGTTGTTTTCTTTCTTTTAAGCTGAAAACAGTTTATTCCATCATTTTCTTTCCTTGGTATAATATGTATCATGAAATGAGGACTTTTTTGGCCTGCAACAACACCATTTGCAACAAATATGTTTGTTCCTTGTGCTTTAAGAGCTTTTAAAACAGATTGGGAAAGAGCTTTTGCGACCATAAACAAATGCTTTACATCAGGTTCTGGTATTTGAGGCATTATTGTTTGGTGCTCTTTAGGCATAAGAAGAATATGGCCAGGATTAGCTGGATTTATATCTAAAATAGCAATGCAAACATCATCTTCATAGATTTTTTTAGACTGCACTTTGCCTGATATTATATGACAAAAAATACAGTTTTTCTTCTGTAATTCGACGAGCTCTTCAGGGCTCATGTTCTTTAAATCCTCTTCAGAAAGCTCCATTCTAGGTGTTTTAATGCACGTATTTGTATTTAAATGTTGTTAAAACTAAAACATACCCCAGTATACTAAAACGTAACATTTATATACTAGTTATGCCTTATGGTATATTAAAGAGGTAGATTATGTTCAATGACTCCCTGTCGCCTCAATTTCTATACGAAATTCCACCCCCACAAACCCACAGAGATGGGGAGTCCTTCATATTCAAAATGTCAGACGAAAACACAAAAGCAAGTGTGTATATGTTTTTAGTAGTTTTTTCTACAGCAGTTCTAGCTTATGTAACCAAGGATATCTCTCATATACTTAGAATGTAAGTTAGTAAGTTTTATATAGCAATATTAGTTCTAATTTGAGATATATTACTCAGCCCCGTGGTGTAGCGCAGTGGTTTCGCCCACTGGCGACGAAAGGCGACTCCTAGTCTTCGACCGGAGTCCCCTACAAGGGTTGTGTATATGAGCCCCGTGGTGTAGCGGTCAAGCATCCGAGATTTTGGGTCTCGGGACCTCGGTTCGAGTCCGGGCGGGGCTATATTATTATCACTAATTAGTGACAAAAATAGAAACATTTATATATGAATTCTGCATATTTTTTACCATATGTCGCGACTTAAACAGAAGATAGGAAAAGGAGTAGTTTTTTCTCTAATTACATTAATGTTAGGTGGCAGCGAAAAGAAATGTGAATATATTCCCCGTTATTCTACAAATGTTCATCCAAAGAGTATAGAATGGGTAGATGAAAACATAGAAAGAATAGCAAAGGAACAAGAAGAAAAATTAGGGATTAAATATCCATATCTTCCTGAAATAAAATTTGAACAACATCCTGATAAAAGTCTTGGAATGTATTATGAGCCTTATATCAACACACTTATCTTAGTGCTTCCCCAATATGCTCATTTTAATCCTTCTGAAATAGAAGAATATCTTGATCATGAATTAGGTCATGCTTATACTGACATATTAAATGAAATAAAAGGTAATGCTAGCTGGCCAACATCACAAAAAGGAATAAAATATTACACACAAAGATTGATTTTTGAAGGAATAGCAGAATATTTCAGAAAACAAATGAAAGAAAACACAGAAGATAATTTTGATGATAATTATTGGCCAAAAACTCTTGGAGAATTTGTTGAAAAAATGAATTTTGAAGATAAAAAAATAATATATGATGGAGGACATAGCATTGTAAAACCAGTTTTAGATCATATGGGTGTTGAAGAAGGAATCTTATTTTTGATAAAAAATATTCCAAGAAAAAAAGATCTTGGGAACATACCACAATATCAACAAAGATTATATGAAAAAGCAAATATTATTTCTTAAAATGTATAAATACTATGCACTTGGCATCAGATACTCAATCATTTGTTTTTCAATATCTTTCTTTCTCCTGTAAATATTTAATGTTTTTTGATTTCTCATGAGTTCTGTTTCAAATTCTTTCTGTGCCAACCCCTCAACATCTCCATCAATTATTTTGTGCTTAGAATTATGTCTATTTTTTTCTTCATCTGTTAATATTTTGATAATATTTTCATGCAAATCAAGCTCTTCATACCACGGGAAGTTGGAGTCAATAACTGTTTTATTATTAATAAAAGCAGTTTTTTGGGTTTGATTAACATGTTCCTGCCATTTTTCAAGGAGTTTTTCAGCCTTATTGTAGAGATCTTCAGAAAAATATTTTGCAATATAATCTTTTTCAAGAATAAAAGAATAAACACCCCAGTTCTTATTTATATTATTCATATCAGTAAATTTGTTTGATTTAATACTGTTTAAAATATCTACTGTTTCTCCATACAATTCTTTCACTTTTTCCACAAGCATGTCTTTTTCATCAAGAAACATTATTTCACCTTACTATTTATCAAGAAATCCTCTTTTTAGAGTAAAAACTATACATCATTTAAAAACCTTAGGTAATTTAATAAAATCCAGCATTGATTGTGGAAGCTCCTGCATCAATCTTGATCTCAATGTTGCTTTTGTCTGATTCATAGTCATCGCTGTAATAAACACCATCTTTCTTAGAAAACCCGTTAAAATTAGTTGATATTGCTCCACCGTCAACATCTATCATAACACCAGAGCCTTCAGGAAACATTAAGTTTAACGTACTTGCCCCTGTTGCAATCTGTGCTTTTGTTGGATAATTAGAAAACAATAGTTTTGTTGATGTTGCTCCTGAATCAATCTGCAAATTTTTAACAACCAATCCAGTCATGTTAAAATTCATGTCAGCTGCTCCATAATCAATCTCAACATCATACACAATATTAGGTGATAATGTGATGTCCCAGCTATCTTTTATCTGTTTCCAAACAGCAACTCCTCCTTGCCTGCCCATGAATATATCAACATCTGAGCCTGTTCTCTCATATTCCAAAGTAGGATCTTCTTTATCATTTGTTTCAATAATATTACTTATTAAATAATATTCATCTCCTTTCCTTATATCCATGTTTCCAGCACCATAATTTAATAATAAATCAACTGTTTTGTCTCCTTCAAGAGCAGGAACCTCAAGATTGGTTTTTCTCAAATCCCCAACCTCAAACATATCTGTTACATAAACAGCCCCTATTAAAACAGTTATTAAAAGAAACACAAAAGCCATAAATCTTGACTTAAATAACAATGCAATCCCTGCTAATATAACTCCAATAGGCCAGAATGTCTTGAATCCACTCCATACTGATAAATTCACAACACCCATTATCTTAAAAACAAAATATATTCCTATGAGAATGAAAAAAAATCCTAGGAAAGATCTTGCTGATGCCTTTTTCACTTTGATTTCCTCCCTATAAGATAAAGACCTAAAACTATAAGCAATGCAGCCCATATCAAGCTTGTGTTAATCCAACTAAAAATATTTTTTAACAACAAAATAGCACCAATAATCACAATTAATAATCCTAATAAAATAGTTCCGTGGCCATCTTTCTTTTTTGAAGATTTTTCTGCTTTTTCAACTACTTTTTTAACATCTTTTTGAAGTGGATTTTCAGGGATAACAACCCAAGCAATTATATACATTATAACTCCAATACCATCAGCTAAAACCAATAAAACAGCAAAAAGTCTTATCAATATTGTATCAATATTAAAATATTCAGCAATTCCACCACAAACACCAGCGATTACCTTATCTTGTTTTGACCTGTAAAGTTTTTTAGTACTCATGATATCAACCCCATTATGAGAAATATAACTAACTAATATATAAATTTTAAGAATTTTTAAACAAATCATTGATATATTTCTTTAATTTATCGATTCTTGGTTTACTTATGAGTTTATCAACATAACCCAAAACTATTTCTTCATCAGTGTCGGAAAAAATTGTTCCTGTGAATAATACTTTAGGAGTATCTTGATAAGCTTCAGCAAACTGATCAGGTGTTACATCATGTTTTGCGATAAGATTATCAATCATTATTTTTGGTTTTTCTTTCAGATACATAAAAACATCCATACCAGATAACCATTTCATTCTAAGATCAGAAATAATTAAATCATATTTATTGTTTGGAAGAGCTTCTGCTAATTTTTCAACAAGATCAGTGCCATCAGGAACAGTAGTCACATCATGACCCAACATCCTGATAATTTTAGTCAAGTCGTCAACTAATTTTTTATGATCATCAGCAAGAATGATTTTTGCCATTTTCAACAGTAGAAATTATCTGAACTTAAGAATCTTTGCCATTCCATTCTTTCATAAACTCATTTATATACAATTCCATGAACTTATGTCTTTTTTCAGCAATTTTTTTGCCTATCTCTGTGTTCATTCAATATTTGTTATCTCTAACTAGTAGTTAAATAACCGAAACATTTATATACCTCATAAAAACACGAATAAATATATAAATAAGATAATTAATGAGGAACAAATAATGAACCAAGGAATTGATAATATTTTAGCAAAGGATATAACTAGTATTACCACTGATGATCTGGAAGAGATAAAAAGATTATATGGGGATCTTTATGAATCTAATGCTGTTAAGGAGCTAGTTTTGGATATTATTACCCATGACCTGAAAAATCCTGCTGGTGTGATTAGTGGAGTTAGTGCTATGCTAATAGATGAACTTCCTGATAATGAATTGGTACAATTGATAAAAGACACAAATGATGATTTGTTAAATGTTATATATAATTCAACTACACTTTACAAAGCAACATCTGGTGAAGAGATTCAAAAAGATGAATTAGATCTTAATACAATTCTAAAAAGTGTTATTAAAGAATGTAAATCACCATTAAATACTGCTGGCATGGCTTTAGAATATGATGGTAAAGAATTACCTGTTTATGCAAATCCATTAATTGCAGAAGTGTTTAAGAATTATATAAGCAATGCTATTAAATATGCATCAGATGGTGGAAAAATTGTTTTAGAAACCAGTCAAAGGGATGGATATATACAAGTGGCTGTTAGAGATTTTGGTGAGACAATACCAGAAGAAAACTATGAGAAAATATTCCAGCGTAGAACACAGCTTGAAAATGGAAAAAATAAAGGCAGAGGTTTAGGGCTTGCAATTGTTAAGCGTATTGCAGAAGCTCATGGTGGAAAGGTTGGGGTAGAGCCAAATAAACCTACTGGAAATTCTTTTTATTTAAGATTACCAGAATATAATCCTAAAGAATAGCTAAATAAGCACTTAAATTTTTTCAACATCATGTGGTTTGCTTTCTTTCACACCAGCTGGTGTTATTCTTATAAACTCTGCATTCTTTTGCATTTCTTTTATATTTTTCGCTCCGCAATAGCTTATCCCTGATCTTAATCCGCCAATCAATTGATGAATAACCTCTTTTGCGCTGCCACGATAAGGAACAATTGCCTCAACCCCTTCCGGAACAGTATCCAAAACATCTTCATTGCTTTTTTCTCTTTCTCTTCTTCCAAAAGCTGCTCCATATGATGCCATTCCTCTGCTTACTTTGTATTTTCTTCCATTTCTTAATATAGTTAACCCAGGTGACTCATCTGTTCCTGCAAATAAATTACCACACATAACAGAAGAAGCTCCAGCTGCCAGTGCTTTTGTAACATCTCCGGATGTTCTTACACCACCATCAGCGATTATAGGGATATTTTTTGCCTCTTTTGCACATTTTAATATTGCTGTTAATTGTGGAACTCCGGTTCCAGCAACTATTCTTGTTATACATATGGAACCAGGTCCAACCCCAACTTTTATTGCATCAGCACCTACATTAATCAGATCCTCTGTGCCTTTGGCTGTTGCAACATTCCCTGCAATAACCTGAACATCCTTAATATTATCTTTTATTTTTTTAACAGTGTTTATTGCTAGATTAGAATGACCATGTGCTATATCAATAACTAAAGCATCAGCTCCTGCTTTAACAAGCTCTTGCGCTCTTTCAAGAAAACCAGGTTTTACTCCAACAGCTGCCCCAACCATTAATCTTCCTTTTTTGTCTTTTAATGCCAACGGATTCTCTTTTACTTTTCTTAGATCCTCGCTTGTTATCAATCCTTTTATGTTCCAGTTTTTGTCCACAATGGGTAGCTTTTCAATCCTGTGCTTATAAAGTATTTTTTCTGCCTCTTTGATATTTATCTTTTTTTGGGCAACAACCATATCATGATCTTTTGTCATCACATCTGAAACCAAAAATCTGTTTTCTGCAAAAAGAACATCTCTTCTTGAAAGAATCCCTGTTAATTTATTATCTTTGTTTACAATTAATAATCCTCCAACATCAAACTCTTTCATGAATTTTTTTGCATCCTCAACTGTTTTTTCTTGTGGAAAAGTATAAGGGTCTTCAATAATAAAGCTTTCAGACCTTTTAACCTTAAGAACCTGGTAAACTTGGTCTTCTGTTCTCATGAATCTGTGAATTATTCCCATTCCACCTTCTTTTGCCATTCTTATGGCCATTTTTGATTCAGTGACAGTATCCATGTTTGCACTGACCAAGGGAATATTCATGCTTATCTTTTTTGTCAGCATTGTTCTTACATTTACATCTTTCCTAGAATTCACAGATGATTTTTTTGGAACTAAAAGAACATCATCAAACGTAAGACCATATAATATTTTTTTCATAACTACTCACGTTTAATAACAGAATGAGTGATTCATTAATAAATCTTACCCAAAAAGTTATAAAACCAACCAGATTATCAAAAAGTATGAGAACACAGCTTAATGAGAGATATGTGAAATCCTTGGAAAAGCAGCAATACAGATTTGTTGGGAATCATAGCGCTGTTAAAATTTGTGGTTGGACAAAATCCCATATAAGAGGAAATGGTGGATGTTATAAATACAAGTTCTATGGCATAAGAAGTCATCAATGTTTGCAAATGACAACCTCAATGTATTGCGCTAACAGATGCATGTTTTGCTGGAGAGGTGCAAAAGCGCCTGTTTCAGACAAATGGTATGGTCCTGTCGACGATATAAATGATATAATAAAAGGCTCAATACAGGCTCAAATGAGCCTTCTGGAGGGCTTTAAAGGGAGTGAAACAGCAAATAAACAGCTAATAAATGAGATGCAGAATGTAAGACATGTTGCTTTATCATTAATAGGTGAGCCAGTAACATATCCTAAGCTAAATGAACTGTTAGATGAGTTCCACAAAAGAAAAATATCCACATTTATTGTTACAAACGGCCAGTTTCCTGATGATATTAAAAAACTAAAATATGTAACACAATTCTATCTTTCTGTTGATGCAGCAAATGAAAAAACCCTGAAAAAAGTTGATGTTCCTTTGTTTAAAGATTATTACAAGAGGTTATTAAAATCATTAGATATTATGAAGAAAAAACCATTTAGAACCTGCATAAGAATAACTGTTATAAAAGATGTGAATGATGATGATCTTAAAGGATATAAAGAATTAATTGAGAGAGGTCAACCTGACTTTATTGAGGTAAAGAGCTATATGCATGTTGGGGCTTCAAGAAAATTCCTAAAAAGAGAAAACATGCCTCTACATTCTTATGTTGTTGAGATCTCAAAGAAATTAAATAAAATTCTTCCTGATTATGAAATAATATCTGAGCATGTTCCATCAAGAGTAACATGTTTTATAAGAAAAGAGCTGAAGAAAAAGCAATATCTTAATTTTAAAAAATTCTTTGAGATGACTGATAAAAAACAAGAACCAATAGCAATTAAATATTCTTCAAAGAAAATGTGTTCAAACTTACCCAACTAATTCTTTCCAGTTTTTTTTATAATAATCAAACTTATTGCTAAATTCTTTTTTAGGTGTTAATAGAATATTAAGGTTTTTCAGCTTCTTCTTCAGCATGACTAATGTTTTTTCCTTTTCTTTTTCAGATGACATTTTCTCGAGCTCAAGAATATATCCATATCCTTTTGTATGATCAACCATAACTTCTATATTTTCCCATTTGAATGTGTGCCTTTTTCTAAACCATTTGATCTCAACATTAAACCCAGTAGATAAGAACAATCTTTCCAGTTTTCCAAAATCATTCTTATCAAATTTTATTTCAACTTCTTCACGATGGTCATCATGTATTTTTCCCATCTTTAGCCAGACTTTTGAGAAAAAGTTGTTTTTCTGGATTCTTAGGTCCTCATCAGTGTCAAAATAATAAGATACCTGATAATCTTCATTAATAAACTCTCCTTGTTCTTTAAAGAATTCTAACAGCTCTTCATATTTATCCTTTGTTATAAAACTTCTGATCTCAACTTCAATGTTCATGGATTAATCCTCATAATATTCCGGGCGAATAAATCTGGTCAAAGCATAGATGATATTAACCTCTGTTGCTTTTTTTCTGTCAATCAGATTATTTGTAAACAATCCTATCATTCCCTCTTTTTGTTTTATGTTTGATGTGCCAAAAATCTCATCTATCACTGGTCCTAATTCCCTTCCATTTCTTACCTCTTTTGCAACTTTTTCAGGCATCTCCATTCCAGACCCATATCCTGTTCCTGTCTTTCCATTCTTATCAATAACAACCACTTTTCCACCAAGATAAGCTCCATGGTCTGTTTCAAAAGTATACCCTTCAATACCAATTCCCAGGTCAGCGCCTGTTTTTTCCAGTGCTTGGTTTGCTCTGTTTTTTGCGCCTTCTCTTGCTTCTTTAATTGTTGTTGGCGTTTCAGTAACCCCATGATCTGCATCAACAGCAACAACCTCTGCATCCGGCCATATTTTTCCAACCACATTCCTAACTGCCTGCACTTTTACAGGATTTAGTGAACCAACTGCTATTTTCATAAGAATCAACCTTTTATTATCTTTACGCTCTTAACACCTTGTGCTGTTGCTTTTTCTATTTTCATTTTTATGTTCTTGAAGCTTATTGACTCTCCTTCTTTTGGTATCCTTTTAAGAAGATGTTCAATAAAACCACCAATTGTGTTTGCATATTTTTCAGTTAATTTTATTTTTAATGCTTCATTTATTTCATCAACAGGAGCCATTGCATCAACTATGATTTCAGTATCACTCAGTTTTTTTATATAAGCGCTTGGCTTTTTGCTTTTGTCAAATATTTCACCAACAATCTCCTCCATAATATCTTCAATTGTAACTAGTCCAACAACATGCCCATACTCATCAACAACAACCGCAACCTGCATATCTTTTCCTTCAAATTCAGTAAGAAGATCATCTATTTCTTTTGATTCAGGCACAAAATAAGCTTTTTTTACAATCTCTTTTACTTTCATGAATATTTTATTGCCTTTTACATATTTTAATAAGTCATCCACATCAAGTATCCCTATAATATTGTCCTTATCGCCTTCATATACAGGATATTTTGAGAAATCTTTGTTTATCACATAATCAGAAATCTGTTTTATTGTTTTTTCCCCATCTATCATATCAACATTTACATCAGGAGTCATTATCTTTGTTACTTTTGTTCCTTCAAACTTCAACACATTGTGAATCATATCAGCTGCCTCTCTGCTTAGGATCCCTTCTTCTTTTCCCATTGTGACTATTGTTTTTAACTCTTCTTCTGAAAGCTGTTTTTCTTTTTTTGAGCCTAATACCTTAGACATTTTTCTTGAGATAAAATCAGAGAATATAGTAAAAGGTGTTAAAACATAACATAATAACTCAATAGGTCTTGCAACAGACAAGCTGATCCTTTCTGCATTCTCAGATGCAAATGTTTTTGGAATTATCTCTCCAAACACCAGGATAATAAAAGTCATTACTCCTGTTGCAATCCCAATTCCAGCTGAACCAAAGAGGTCTGTGAATAAATATGTGGCAATTGCTGCTGCAGAAACATTAACAAGATTGTTTCCAACTAAAACAGTTGTTATTAATCTATGTGGATCTTTTTTAAGCCTGTAAAGCACTTCTGCTCCTTTCTTTTTCTGCTTAACTAAAGCTTTAACTTTAAACATATTCAAGGAGATCAATGCTGTCTCTACTCCTGAGAAAAATCCTGAAAAAAAGATCAATACAACCAAAACAATAATCCAAATCCATAACATAATTTATTACATATAATAGAACGAATATTTAAACTTTACCCTGATTTGCTTTCAATATAAGCTAGAACCTTCTCAAGTCGTTGTTTTGTGCTTCTAACTTCAACCATGTTTCCAGACATTTGTATTGTAAAATCTGCAATTAATCCTGCCTGTTCAGGAGTATGTTCTCCATCAAGCAACACTCTAAGATCATCTAATTGATCTCTTGAAATTAACAGATGCGATAAAGATGGGGTGTCAACATATTGGGAAAGATCTTTTCCACGATAAGGCTCAAGGCAAGCAGCATATTTAGATTCCATCTTTTTCCAAACCTTATTTACATCATAATTGTTAGGAAACTTACAAAAATTAAATGCAACACCACTCAAAACAGTCAAGTGAGCCCCCCACCTATTTACTTCAAATTCATTATATACATCAATTACATACTGGATTGCTTCTTTTTCTGGTAACATCTGGAGTAAGTAATAAAAAATACTTATAAACTTTACTCTAAATGCTTTGTGCAGTTAAGAAGATGAACTTTGTGATTTTTGTCTTCATCTATTTCAAGAATTATAATTCCTGTATTATCTGGACAGTGTTTTCTGAATATATCTATTTCTATCTGTGTGTTTTTTAAGTGTAGCAAAAATAAAGAGATTAAGGCACCATGAGTTATCAAAAGCACTGTTTTGCTATGGTATTTTTTCAATAACCCATAAACAAACTTTTTTACTCTTTCCTGCGCGTCTAAAGGTGATTCTCCACCTTTTGGTCTGAAAGTATGAAACTCAAGATTATTATTTTTTCTATGATTCAATAAATGTCCAATAGGTTTTCCCTCAAAAGCACCCAGATCCCTTTCTCTTAATTCTTTTGAGTAAATAACATCAACATCAGGATGATGTTTTATAATCTCTTCTGCACTCTCAACTGCCCTGTCTAGATTGCTGACATAAATAACATCTATTTTCTCATTCTTTAGTCTTTCCCCAACCTTCCTGGCTTGTATTTTACCAAGCTCGCTTAGGGTAGCATTTTTATCCTGCATTATATCTTTAATATTTTCATTAGTTTCCCCATGCCTTACAATTATTAGTTTCATTTTTCAATAGGTTATTGTACCTGATTAATAAATTCTTCCAATACTACTTTAAAATAACAAAAATTTTTATATAAGAAATAGATTCTGTGTTCTATGAACAATGGCCTGGATGTATTGGAAGTTAATGTTGAGAATCTGAATTGGGAATACTTAATGGAATTCGCAGATAAATATGACCTTTCTGAGTCTGACCTCATAGAACGCGAGAAAGAAGATAATGAACGCGGTGATAAAATTCTTGAGGAAATTCTTACAGCAATAAATGCTGAACATGTAACAGAAACAGTACCTAAAAGAAATTATAGTGATGGAAAAATACAACAAAATTTATATAAAAATGGAGAGACAAGTATTCTTGTTACAGGATATTTTGGTGATTCCAATAACCCTGATGGTATTACTGGCTTGAACATGATTCTTACCCACCCTTTGGAGGGCTGGGGTTTAGACTACCATAGAAAAAATATAAAAAACATATTAGATTCACACATTAAACCTGATTCTGTCAACAAACATACTTATGAAATCACAATGAATAATATAATTCTAGACTATGTTTAACTTACTGGTTTTTTTCTAAAATTAAGAAAAGTTTATAATCAAACCATTCCTAATTTTCCAGTTATCTTATCTATCTTTTCTTCATCATCTGGGCCTATTCCCATGCAAGTAACTGTGCCTGGTGCAATGCATGTCTTGCCTGCGTCTGTTATAACAGCTGTTTTAAGTGAATTATCCTCTGCAAACTGCTTATATTTATACAATTCTTCCTTGTTATCCACCTTTAGAACAACCTTTTTAGCACCCTCAGAGCGCCATTCAGACACTATTTTCTTGTCGCTCTTCATAGCTGCTTCTACAGAAGCATGCGCTACTTGAGCAGACATCTTGCCCTTAGGCAGTTTCAGGTCCTGAATAACCAATATTACCTGTTTCATATTTAATTAAAAGAAAACTCATTATTTAATAATCTTCTTATTCACAAATCAAGTCTTTCTATAACTTTAGCCCCATATAATTTATTCAACATTTTATGAGCTCTATTTACATACTCTTTTTCTTTCAAAAGGATTCCCATGTCCCCTCTTTCATCAATATCAAATGAGAATCTTGCAAAAGGTGATTCAACTATATGTATATCCATTCCTGCAAATTTTGATAAGAATTCTTCCATTTGTGATGTTGTTCCTGTTTTATGGATAAAAAGATCTTTTGCCAATGCATATCCATAACCTGCCATCCCTTTTTCTATTAATAATCCTGCTGTTTTAAACCATGTTACTGGATTTACCCCAATCCTTATTGAGTATATATCACTAAGACCTTTTATTCCTCCTTTTTTTTCATCCAATATTATAAGGTTTGTTTCCTTAAACCCATAAGCACCATTCTCATTTTCAAATCTTTTATCTCTATCTGTTTTTAATCTTCCGTCTGGAATCAATCTTAAATAAACTCTTTCCAGTGAAGGCAATCCATTATGAAGTGTTTCTTCACTTATGAAAAACTGATAATGAGTATGGTCAAAAACAGGCTTTCCATCCTCAAACCTTACGCATTGCTCAACTGATTTATCTATCTCTTCGCCTAACACTAAAGGAGTGTCTGCATCAACATAAATTTTATGCCCTGGAATCTCTGCTGCTTCTCCACCTTTTATCATATTCTCATGCATTTTTCCATCAGACTCAATAATTTGTATTGGTTTTTCAATTGAATCAATTATTCTCTCGAGTGCTGGCTCAAGTTTTTCTTTTTTGCCAACTATAACAATATCATTAACATATTTAGAATTATTATCAAGCTCATAAAGAATTGGTGCAATTACAGGAAGATAGGCATATTTTTCAGGCGAGGCATTTAATAGTGGTTTGTATTTATCAAAATAATACCCTCTTGGTATTCCTTGGGCAGATGTTCCAACATATGCGGCTGCTATTGATAAATAAGCCAACCATAATGGCATATTATCTTTGCCAGCTCTGACAACAGCGCTCATCTTTAAGTTATTATCCATGATACGAACAGGTTAAAATAAGAGTTTAAAAATCTTTCTGTAATGTTTACTAAGAAGTGGTTAATTCTTCATTAAAACAAATTTATATCTGTTTTTCAACTTTTTCAGTTGCTACTCTTCCACCTTTCCATTGTCCACCATAAGCTCTGCTTAGCTCACCATAAACCTCTTTGAACACAACATTGGCTATTCTAGCACCCAATTCAAGCTCAAATGGAAACTCACTCACATTTTTCAGAGAAAAAGTCAATTCTCCATGATATCCTGGATCTGTTTTTGTTCCCTTAAAATAAACACCACATCTCTGTAAAGTGCTTCTGGGATAAACATCCATCATTAAATAACAAGGTTCATGATTAATATTAATCTTTTTAGATGGCAGGTTAACTTTTTCTATTGTTTTAACAAGAATAAATTCACCAGGAGCAAGAACAACCTTCTTATCGCCATCAGAAATATCAGCTATTTTTTCAATATTAGGTGTGTTTCTGTTATCAACACCAAGATATCCTTTGCTTGTCAGCTTATAGATTTCCCCAACTCTTATATCAAATCCAACACCCTCTGGGTTGAGTTCCCTTTCACAAAGATTCTCAATAATATTATATTTTTTGTTCAATCCAAGTATTGTTTTTGCAGTTATTATCATAAAGAAATTGGTAATTTATCCCTTATTTAAATATTGTTGTTAATTCTTCATTAGAACGCCATTTAATAACTTGCCATCTATTCTTATCATTGGTTCTGTTATAACTTGATCCAGGTGTATTTTAGAATAAATATTACCACCAAACCATGCGTTGCTGCCTATTGCGAAATGAGCTGTTCCTAATGTTTTTTCATTGATTATTGTAGGTCCTACAATCTTTGCATTTGGGTTGATTCCAATACCCAGCTCACCAATCCTCTTTATTCCCCAGGGATGCTTTGATGTTTTATGAGCCCAGTCCAATGTTTTAGCTATCTCTAGTCCTTCTCCATTTCCTTTTATCTTTGTTATTTCTCCATCTTTAACAAACAAAGTAACAGGCTTTTTCAGCAAAATTGTTTTGTCTCTTACTTTCATTGAGCCATCAATAACTATCTTTCCATTAACATTCCTGTCATTGCAGGGCACATACACTTCTCCTGCTGGAATGTTCCCACCCATGCCAGGCTTAGTATATAATCCATCGTTAGAAATGGACTTCATCCCTTCTACGCCATATAGAAGGTCAGTACCTTTTCTAGTCATTACATGTATCTCTGCGGCTTTGTCTAGAAGTTCTTTTATATTTGAGCCTTTTTTAGCCATTAGAGCATAATCTACATTGATTGATTTTATTATTGAGCTAAACATTGAGCTAGGCATATCAACTAATCCAGATGTTGAAACAAATCTATGTTTATGCTGTTTTACAAATCTTCTGAAGCTGTTTCCTATGCTTTTCATCTGGCCTATTTTTCCTGATATAGCAATTGCCAGCACACTTTTATCTTTAAGTGAGAGCATGTCCTGTATTACATTGTCATCAGCTTCTTCACTGATAAGTTTGGGCTTTTGCATGCTAAGCTTGTAATTCAAGCCAAGTTCTTCTGCTGCTTTTGCATAGCACCCAGCAATAATTGCAGGCACTCTCTTGTTTTTGTATCCCTTATCAAACACAATCAAAACATCTTCTTTTGAAACATTTAGAGAAGTCTGAAACACATTCATAAAGCACATATAATTATCATCAACTGTTTTTAGCAGCTTTTCCCTCCTTAGGAAATTAAATAAATCTTGTTTGTTCATTTTTGATACATGTAATAATAAAGGCCACTGTTGGCGGACAGTGGCATAAATGCCACATTCTATGACATTTAGATATTAGTAGCCTTATTAGTATATTAGTATATAACTTATATATAAAGCTTTCTATATGAATGCCTTAGGCAAACTTTTTAAACTCTTTATCATTCTACAGAAATAATAATGGATTTAACAGAAACACAAGAAAAAAGCTTGGAAGGATATAGGGGATTCTATTCATAATAAAAATGATACATGATAACAGTCATAATTTAAGAATAGAAGGAAATGTTGCACATTTATTTCCATATCCTGCTTTATACACTTCAGAAAAAGAAGTGCTGGAAACTAATGGTTTAGTAAAAGAAATACAAAATTCTGATGCTACAAAAATTATAATTAATCTTAATGGTGTTTCTGCTATTAGACCTAATCGTAGGATAGAATTATTAAGAAATCTTGGTATAATTGATCAAGCATTAATAGACTCTGGATTTATGACTGCATATACTAATTCTACTGCTTTGGTTGGCTATGAGGGAAATCAGAATGTTCCAGAAAATGTTGTTGATAAAATCTTTGATGATTATAATAATGCTGTTAATTCATTGAATGATTAATATTCTAATGAAATCAATTCTTTAACTTATTTTTTCTATATTAACATTTAATCCATCACTTTTGATGTTTACCCAATCTCTTCTTTTGAACTCTAAAGAAGGAGGTAACATAAACCCTTCGTTTTTTAATAGAACAGTTATCTGAGCATTTCTCATAGCCTGAACATCTCTGTGTTTCAAAAGACCATATGCAGAATGGAATATGTTAGCTTGGTGATTTTTAACTTTATAATGAAAATTAGAATCAGAAAAATTTGCATAATACACAGAAGGATCTCCCTTTAACTTTGAACCTTCATCTTTCAAGACATCGATTGTTTCTATTCTGAGATTTATCCCATCTTTATCTGAAATCCCGATCACTAATGGATTTACAAGTTCCATTGGTTCAACATTGAAATCAGGAATTTGTATTGGTTTGAATGGTCTAACCTGGAATAAGCTTTTTGAGGCAACACTAAACTCTAATTGCCAGGTCCAATCAGAATCAATATCTGGAAGATCTATTATTTGATTATACCATTCGATAACTTTTCCAATGTCTCTAATCATCTTTTTCCATTTATAATTCCTTTTATCTCTCATTGATAATTTAGAAAACTCACTGAGATAATTTATTTCATCATTATCATAAAGAAATACTGTTGTACTCGGATACTCTTTTGGTGGATGACAAGTAATTGATACAATATAACAATTTTCTCTATTTGGGTGCTTCACTAAAGTTCCGATATGATAACTTTTTGCCTTTTCTGTTATGATTGTGTTGATTTTATCAGGTAGATCTAAACCCCCATCATCTTCCTTCAATCTCATCGGTGAATTCTCAACTTCAAGTATTTTTTCTTCCAAAAATTCATTATAAATCTTCCGATGTAAATCAGTTATTTTATACCTATTAACATTAAGCATTTTTGTTATGTTCAGCACTTCAGAAGTTTTCAATTCACCTTCATATCCATCAAGTTCTTGTATTGCGCTCGATCTGAATAATCTAGGCCAATCCAAATGTTTAGCTCTTTTCAATACAGAATCAATTGACTCATCAGGTGTTTTAACAACCATTCTTGCTTGAGGAATATTCGGAAGATGCTCTGCAACATACATAAGAAGTCCTGCTTTTGCACCATATTTATGAACTAATTCTGCTGGGTATATCATATGACGCTGAAAAAATTCCTGGTTTATAAATACTACCTAAAGATAGTCACAATCCTTTATATAAACAGAACACAAATCAAATAGAGATGATAAAAACAATCACTTTGCAGAAGAAGCAGCTTATCAAATCAAGCATAAAGGATTTCAGGTCTTCTAAAAACATAACATGGATTGATGTTCTAAATCCATCTGAAAAAGAGATTAATGAAATATCAGAAATAACAAGGTTTCCTATTGATGAAATAGAGATGGCGCTTGATGAAGATGAAAGACCAAGAATTGTTGAGTTATATAATCATGCGCTACTTATTGTAAGAGTTCCATACAAAGATCATAAGGAAACCCTAACAACTTCATTATCTATATTTTTCTCAGAACACAATATAATAACAATGCACAAACATAAAATAGAATCTATTGAGAAAATAAATGATTTTTCTGAAAAAATAAAAAAAGATATGCTAAAAGACACAACATATTTTTTATACAGACTTTTAGCTGAAATAACAAATAATTATTTCAGGTTAATGGATAATGTTGAAGAAAAAATAGATTATTTAGAAAACAAGGTTTTCCATAGTCCTGAGAACAGAACAGTTAAAGAGATATTTGAGATAAAAAAAATGCTTATTTATTTTCATAAAGCATTTGCTTCAGACAGAGAGATACTTGTTGAACTGGAAAAAGGATATATTTCATCAATAAAAAAAACATATATGAGGCAGTTTAGATATGTTTACAATGATTTAACCCAGTTAATAGATATGGGTGGAACATATAGAGATGTTATAACAGGAGTTCTGGACCTTTACTTAAGCTCTACATCACACAGCCTGAACATAATAATGAAGAAAATGACAGCATATGCTTCATTAATATTAGTGCCTACATTAATATCAGGGATATATGGGATGAATTTTAGATGGATGCCTGAACTGTATTGGAAATATGGTTATTTCTTTGCTTTAGGTTTAATGGTTTTCTTTGTGGTTATAATGTATATATATTTCAAGAAGAAAGATTGGATTTAATCAATATTCGAAGCAAAAAGTATATAAACATCTTTGTTCATTCTATATAAAATGGCAAAACAAATAACAATAAAGTGTGGTAAGTCAAAAAATAAGTATGCATCTGGTGTAACTGCAGCTGATGTTGCTAAAGATAAAAAAATAGATGCGCTTGCAGCAAGTGTTAATGATAAGCTTGTTGATCTTTCTACAAAAATAAGAAAGGATTCAGAAATAATATTTGTAACATATGACACTCATGAAGGAAAAGAGATATTTCATCATTCTACTGCACATTTAATGGCACAAGCCGTTATAAAATTATATCCAAAAGCACTTCCTACAATCGGGCCAACTATTGAAGGAGGATTTTATTATGATTTTGATCACTCTCCGTTTTCTCCATCTGATCTAAAAGGAATAGAAAAAGAAATGAGAAAGATTGTTACTGAAAAACTGGAAGTGAAAAGAAAACAGATTCCATATAAAGAAGCATTAAAGCTTTTTAAGAAAAACAAATACAAAATAGAGTTGATTAAGGAATTTGAAAAAGAAGGCAAGAAAGTTTCTGTATATCAACAAGGAAAATTCATTGACTTGTGCAGAGGGCCACATATTCCAAACACAAGCTATCTTAAGGCATTCAAGCTTACAAAAGTGTCTTCTGCTTACTGGAGAGCTGATTCAAAAAAAGATTCATTACAGAGAATATATGGTGTTAGCTTTCCAAAAGAATCCCAATTAAAAAACTATTTAAGATTAAAGCTGGAAGCAGCTAAAAGAGACCACAGAAAAATTGGCAAAGAACTGGATCTTTTCTCATTCCATGAAGAAGGAACAGGATTTCCTTTCTGGCATAATAAAGGGATGATTATATGGGATGAAGTAATGAATTATATGAAAGCCATGCTGAAGAAAAACAATTATCAAGAAGTCAGAGCGCCTTTAATATTAAACAAAGAATTATGGCTAAAATCTGGACATTGGGACCATTACAAAAACAACATGTATTTTACTCTAATTGATGGGCAAGAGCATGCTGTAAAACCAATGAACTGCCCAGGGCATATTTTGATATACAAAAATTCAATTCATTCTTACAGAGATCTTCCTATAAGAATGGGTGAGTTTGGATTAGTGCATAGGCATGAGATGTCTGGTGTTCTTGCAGGATTGTTTAGAGTCAGAAGCTTTACTCAAGATGATGCTCATGTTTTTTGCACAGAAGATCAATTAAAAGATGAGATAAAAAAATTGATTGATTTTGTTACTGAGGTTTATTCAACATTTGGCTTTAAAGATTACCAAATTGAGCTAAGCACAAAGCCACAAGATTCAATGGGAAGTGATGATATGTGGAAAAATGCTGAAAATGCGTTGTCAGCTGCATTAAAAGAGAAAAAGATTGATTATAAAATAAATCCTGGGGATGGTGCGTTTTATGGTCCAAAAATTGATTTCCATATAAAGGACTGCATGGGAAGAAGTTGGCAGTGTGGCACAATCCAGGTTGATTTTTCAATGCCTGAGAGATTTGATCTTACTTATGAGGGAAAGAACAATAAAAAACACAGGCCAGTAATGCTTCACAGAGCAATATTGGGAAGCATGGAGAGATTTATAGGAATAATGATAGAGCATTATGCAGGAAAAATGCCTGCTTGGCTGAGTCCTGTTCAGGTAAAAATAATAACAGTTGCTGATAGATTCAACAAATATGCAGAAGGGGTAAAAGCCAAACTAGAAGAAGAAGGAGTAAGAGTAGAGGTTGACAACAAAAAAGAAACAATAGGAAGAAAAGTAAGAGAAGCTCAGATCCAAAAAATAAATTATATTCTAACAGTTGGAGAAAAAGAAGAGAAAACAAAAACAATTGCAGTAAGAACAAGAGACAACAAAGTTAAAATGGGTGTAAAACCAGACAAGTTCTTGAAAGATATTGTAAAGGAAATAAAAGAGAAAAGGTAATTCTTTGTAAAACTTTATAAATAAAAGAGGGTTCATTTAACACATGGTATTAGAGAAACTTGGTGATTCGCTGAAGAACACTATGCAGAAGATTGCAAAATCAATGTTTGTAGATGAAAAACTAATAAACGAATTAGTTAAGGATATTCAAAGAGCATTGTTGCAGTCTGATACTAATGTTAAGCTTGTTCTTGAGTTAACTAATAAAATAAAAGAAAGAGCGTTAAAAGAAAAGCCAGGTAGAGGATTGACTCAAAAAGAGCATTTAATAAACACTGTTTATGAGGAATTAGTTTCATTTTTAGGTGGAGAAGGCGCAAAAATAAATGTTGGAAAAAAACCATTCAAGATAATGTTGGTTGGATTGTTTGGAAATGGTAAAACAACAACAGCAGGAAAATTAGCCAAATTCTTTACAAAAAGAGGGCATAAAGTTGCTTTGGTTGGGTTGGATATACACAGACCTGCTGCTATGGATCAATTAGAACAAATAGGAAAAAGCGCAAAAGTGCCTGTTTTTATAGATAAAAAGGAAAAGAACGCGCTGAAAATATGGAAAAATAATGAAAAAGAACTCAAAAAATATGATGTTTTATTGATAGATACAGCAGGAAGAGACGCATTATCTAAAGATTTAATCAAAGAGCTTAACGAACTAAACAAAGAGATAAAGCCAAATGAAGCGCTTCTAATTATGGGTGCTGATGTTGGACAGGCTGCTGAAAAACAAGCAGAGGCATTTCATGAATCCTGCAAAGTAAGTGGTGTTGTAATCACAAAGATGGATGGCACTGCAAAAGGAGGAGGAGCTTTAATTGCATGCTCTGTAACAGGAGCTCCTGTTAAATTTATTGGTGTTGGGGAAAAAACAGATGATTTAGAGGAATTTAAACCACAAAATTTTGTTTCAAGATTATTGGGAATGGGAGATATTGAGACATTACTTGAAAAAGCAAAAGATGCTATTGATGAAGACAAAGCAGAGGATCTGGGAAAAAAATTCCTAAAAGGAGAGTTTAATCTTATAGATCTTTATGAACAGATGGAAGCAATGAATAAAATGGGTCCATTAAGCAAGGTAATGGAGCTTATTCCAGGCATGGGTCAGTTAAAGATGCCAAAAGGAATGCTTAAAGTTCAGGAAGGAAAACTCAAGATATGGCGTTATATGATGGATTCAATGACAAAATCAGAGCTTGAGGACCCTGAAACAATTGATTCCAATAGAATAGAAAGAATAGCAAAAGGAGCTGGAACAACTGTTAGTAATGTAAGAGAGCTGTTGAAACAATACAGGCAGAGCAAAAAAATGATGAAGATGATGAAAGGTGGAGAAAAAGGAATGGAACGAATGATGAAGAAGATGCAACAGGGACAAGTAAAGTTTAAGTAAAGTTTATATAGTTTATATTCTAAAAGTAATTCA
>JABMPP010000040.1 GCA_013202955.1 Candidatus Woesearchaeota archaeon
GAGTCAATGTTCTAATTGATCTTCCTGATTTCAAAAGAAGGGATATTATTTTTATTGATAACAGAATAATAAAAGTGCTTAAAATAGGAAAAAGACTTACTGGTTTTGATGTGATGAAGAACAAAGCAACAACAATAGATTATCAAAACAAAAAAACAACATTGATTGATGTGCATGAAACAGAAGTAACCAAAGTGTTTCCTTCTCTGGAAGTATTGCATCCAGAAACATTCCAAAGTGTAGTAGTAGGAAACCAGAAGAAGTTATCAATAGGAAGAAAGGTTAAGGTTATTGTAGAGAAAGGAGTCTGGTTAGTTTAGTTAATTCAGATGTTTCTATAAACTCATCCATTGGTTTTAATATATTTTCACCTTTCTAAATATTTATTTCATTTTCACTTAACAATATGCGCCCCCTTCCCATCGTACCGGGTGCTGGTGGACCATTCTATATCTATGCCATGATGGTGTGCTACAGTTCTTGGGTCATCATAAAAAAGCTTATCATCTATTGTTACCGCAATGATGCTATTGTCAGGATAGTCAGGATATTTGTGATCTGTAATGAGCGGTATGTGAAAAACGCTACGCAAACTGTATTTCTTAAAAACGCATTTCTTCGTAGAGACACTTGGTGGCGCTCCATCAAATGGCTCTTCATTACTAAAACTGTTATATCGATGATAAACTCTTGATACCCCATCAACAACAATATCTCTCTTGAAATGAATAGGGAGACCAAGTAGCTCTAAAATACCTTTAATACCACTCTCACTTTCATAACCATCTTTAAGCAGTTGTCTTTTTTCATTAAATAGATCTTCATCAACTCCAAGCAATTGAAGATAATGAGATAAATAAATGCGCCCGTTCCATTGAATGTGCCCTTCAGTTATCTCTAAAGTCTTATGTAAAGTTTCCATATCAACCTTTTCATCAACACTTTTATTATCTTCATTACCTACCATTTTCAATCATCCTCTACATTTTTATTTCATTTTTACCTAACAAAATGATAGTTGAATAACTCTACACCTTCGCTATGTTGTGCTGCAGTTCTTGGATTGTTATAAAAAAGCCTATCATCTATTGTTACCGCAATGTCATATCTTGATGGTGGTTTAACAATAATATTACTGTACATATTAGCGATTACAAATGAGGGCTCATGATTAACGCTACGCAAAAGGTATTTCTTAATAGGGACCTTTACTGACATACATAGTGGCTCTTCTCCCCCTAATCCGTCACGGTAATAGATCTTTGGTTCCTCAACAACAACAATATCTTTTTCGACATCAATAGGGAGACCCAATAGCTCTAAAATACCCATGATACCACTCTCACTCTTATAACCATCTTCAAGCAATTGTTTTTTTTCATTAAATAAATTTTCATCAATCCCAAGCAACTGAAGATAATGAGGTAAACGAATGGACTTTTCAGTTACCTCTGCAATTTTATGTAAGGTTTCCATATCAACCTTTTCACCAACACTTTCTTGATTTTTCATTTTCACTTAACAAAATGCACCCAGACCACCACCTCCACTACCATATTTTCCCGATAATGTAATATCTAATGTAAACTGTTCTCCCATAGTTTTGACAATTTCGAATTCAACATGGTAGTGACCAAATATAGTAGCTCCTAAATTATTAACACCTGAAGTTCCAAGGTACAAATAACCATCGTCATGTACGCTAGGCAAAGAATAATGTGTAACTTCAAATTTTCCTAGTTTATCTTCTTGTTTATCATAATACTCAACATTTTCTTTCCTCTTTTCAATCACACTATCAACACCAACAAGAAACTCCAACCCAGCAGCATCTAAGAAATCGTCTAAATTAGGGTATTTTCCTGGCTTTGCATCATTACAAACACTATAAAAGTTTCCTGAGTTAATGTCAAAAAGAGCAAGGAAAGTTTTCAGTTGAATGTGTATATAATCACTAGTAAAGTCATTGGTATTAGGGTATCCACTTTGAAGGGCATCTAAAGTATTCATAATAGTCCTAATTTCTTCTGGACTTTTTCCATTTGTTTCAATTATTTTAACCATTTTAGTAATCATCCTCCGCATTTTATTACTTAACCTCCGTATTTTAAGTCTGTGCGACTTTTTTGATAGAGTTGTGTTTAAGATTAAGCTATTTAAACCTTGTGACACAAAATAGAAATATTTATAAATAAAGACTCATTTGTGTCTTTTATGACAAGTATAGCGGGTAGGGTAAAAGAATATTTAGATACAAACTTTATAATAACCTCTTGTTTGTTAATGAATATTATAAGTTTAAGAGCACTATCCAGACATTTGTGCAAAGTTCTTGATTTAACTGAAAAGAATCTTAATGCTGTTATGAGTGCTATCAGAAGATACAAACAAGAGAATAAAATCAAAGAAACACATAAAACAAAAAATGTTTTTTCAGACATCAGTATTAAAACTAAGGACAATATAGTTGATATTTATCTGCCAAAGAACAAAAGCGTTCAAGAGAACATAATCAAATTTAACTCAGTGATAGATTTTGAAAAAGGGGATCTACTTAGAATAATACAAGCTGAACAAGGAATTAAAGTAATAATTGATGAAAAAAACCTAAATAAGTTTTCTGAAATTTTTTCAAAAAAAGATTTCTTGTCCATTGATAAAAATTTAGCTGAAATCAATATTCAGTTTTCTCCTGAATCAATATATATAAAAGGAATAGTTTCAGTAATAAGCTCAAGTCTCAATGCAGGAAATGTTAATATACTTGAAATTATGAGCTCAGCCCCAGAACTAATTATACTTGTAGCAAATAATGATTTAATCAAGAGTTTAAACACTTTAAATAATCTAAAAGAAATCTATTAAACAATCTATTTCTTCAGGCTTATTATATTTCCTCTACCTTGTTTTATCTTTTCTACCTTCTGCTCTTTTATTAAATCAGAAATCATAAGACTAACTTTTGCTTCTGACAAAGGACTCTCTTTTCTTATATCCTTTTGTGTCATCTTGCCTTTGTTCTTTTTCAGTAATTTTATTATATCCATTAATTCTTCCGGAACACTCTGTTCTTCTTTTTCCTCCTTTTTTTTCTTTCGCAGATGAAAATACACAAACACTCCCAATGCAATAACAAGCACTAAGATTACAGAATAGAGAAATATGTTTTCTTTCAGAAAATTCTTCTGTCCAAACTCAAGCCCCATGCCGTGTTCTTCTGACACTGGTGTCAGAAACATATCAAGATTGTATCTTCCTTCATCCTGTACTGACAAAACCTCCTCTGCATATAATATTCCAGATGATGTTTCATAGGTTGCAGTTATTTTATAGGTTCCTATTGGCAAACTAAAGAGAAATGACTCTTCTTTCACAATAACACGTTGTGTAGGAGTCGAATTAACTTCAACAACAACGTTATTGAGTGGTTGCAATGAAGCGTCAAATAGATTGCCCTTTATAGTTGCACCTAACGCAGATTCAACTAGTAACAGCACAAAGAACAAATATAACACTTTCCTGTTCATAGACGTTTTTGAGCCATAACAAGTATAAAAAACTTTCCATAAAGTAAAAGGGGGCTAAATAGCCGTTTATAAAGTTTTAAAGAAGTCCGTAAAGCTTTATATGAAGCCATAAAAAAGTATATTTATAAACAAACCCACACTTAATACCTATTGTCAATCTTAATGGGTTGACTAGGCTACTGAATGTGTGAACAACACATCTCATTTTTTATTTTTTTTTATTTTTTTCTACTCACCTAGTAGATAAAAAACTATGAATGTTAATGAATATGTTTTTTTATTTTCTGCTTCTAGTGTGTATTATATTCGAAATATTTATATATAATAACTATAGAGATAAGTAGATTATATATACAGAGGTGTATGAAATGAAAAATAGATTATTAACATTTTTGGTTATAATGTTGTTTGTTGTTAGTTCTATACCTGCTGCATTTGCTCGTGAAGGAGAAGAAATGCAAGGTAATGATGATCCAGTTCCAACATTATTCGCAGAAGATGATGATAGATTAAGAGGGCTAGATAATGCTCAGGATAAAGCATCAGAACAAGCACAGCCTGTTCTTATAAAAGCACAAGAAAGAATCATGGAACAAAGAAGTTTCCAGGAATTAAATCAAGAGCAACGTAAAAAGTTTGAAGGACTGGAAGAGGAAAAGCTAGAAAAATTCAGAGACCTTACAAAAGAAAAGTTGGAGAAAGTAGCTTCTTTGAACATAGAAAGAAGAGAGAAGCTGGAAAACCTAGACAAAGAAAAAATAGAAAGAATTTCTGCATTATCAATAACTGCTGTTAAAAGATTCACTAAATTAGAGCAAGGAAAGCTTGACAAGGTAAGTGAATTGAATGATGAAGAGCTAAAGAAAATGTCTTCTTTAAGCC